>JAKBCD010000084.1 GCA_021808205.1 Pseudomonadota bacterium
ATGCCGGGTTTTTTGTTTGGAACGCGCTGAGATGCGAACCCTTATTCCGCTTTGGCGGGTTCCGCGGCCTTGGCGCGCGGCGGCCGACCGCGGCGCTTTGGTGCCGCGTTGTTTGGTTCCGTAAGGGTAAGCTCGGGCGTTGCCGCCGGCGGTGCCTCTGGCTTGATGGGAATGGCCCGCGGCTCTGGCATCACGGCCTCGGATTTCACCTCAGGCTGTTCGCCAAGGCCAGCGGGCCCCTCATTGGCGGCGGCCCTCAATTCGGCTTCCAGGGCAGAGCTGATATCGATCGGCGTATCGGCAATGGGGGTGGAGAACCGGTTTGGATGCTCCTGGCGGTCATGCCGCTCATGGCGGTCATGCCGGTCTCGGGGTTGGAATTCCTGACGCGGGCGTTGCTCAAAACGGCGCTCCTGCCGGTTGTCGCCCTGCCGGTTATCGCGGTGCTCGCGGTTTTCATGCCGGTTTTCACCCTGACGGTTGTCGCGGTACTCGCGGGTCTCTTGCCGTGACTCACGACTTTCCGGGGCCTCGCCTTCGGAGGTTTGCTCCCGGCGCTGATATTCGCCCTGGTTTTGGTAGCGCTGTTCGCCATTCTGGCCGCCCTGGCTCGGCGGCGGCAGACCTTGCGCGGCGTTGATGGCGCTTATGATGCGGAAATAATGCTCTGCATGCTGGTAATACGCTTCGCCCAGCACCCGGTCATTGGACGAGGCGGCGTCTCGCGCCAGTTGCGAATACTTGTCGTAGAGCTGCTGGGCCGTACCGCGTACCCGCATTTCGGGTCCAGAACTATCGAATACATGATTTCTGTTGAGCGGAATGCCGTTTTGCTGATTGCGAAACCCGCCTCCGCCGCCACCACTGCCAGAACGGTGGTTGCGTCCACGCATGCGCTTCATATTCATGGTCTCGTGTCTATCCTTGCTTGCTGGCTTTGGCAGTGCGGCATCTGTTAGTCTATTGCCTTTCTGGCTCCGGGATTACCGAAGACTCGTGAGCAAGACGGACCGCGCTACTTGTGCTTAGCTGTAAATATTCATCCTGCCAATCACTTATTTGCAGAATCTGAGCATTATGGCGCGCTCTGTGCCTGAAAGGTCGCGGCGCAGGGAACAGCCGAACCCTGCCTTGCGCGCCAGTTCCATCACTGATTTAGCCTGGCCAAGCCCAAGTTCAAGCACCGCAATCCCGCCGGGTGCCAAAATACGCGGTAGATCTGCAATAATCGCAGCATAGGCGGTCAGACCATCTATGCCGCCATCAAGGGCCAAGGCTGGTTCATAGCCGGCCACCTCGGCCATAAGGCCAGGAATATTCGTGCTTTCGATGTAAGGCGGGTTGGCGAGGACAAGCTCGAAACTGTGGTTGAGGGCGCTGGCCCAGTTGCCCGCCAAAAACGCCGCGCGGCTGCCAAGGCCAAGGCGCCGGGCATTCTGCCGGGCCAGGGCGGCGGCATTCGGGTTCAAATCCACCCCCACGCCGAACGCGGCAGGACATTCGTGCAGGCAGGCGAGAAGCAGACAGCCGGTGCCGGTGCCGAGGTCGAGCACGCTGCGCGGCGCAAGCCCTGATTCCAGCACCGCTTCCACCAGCGTTTCACTATCAGGCCGGGGGATGAGCGTGGCGGGGGAGGTAAGAAAATCCAGCCCCCAGAACTCCTTATGGCCGGTGATATAGGCCAGTGGCTCGCGCGCGGCGCGCCGGGCCAGGGGGGTTGCGTAGAGCTGCGGGTCTACCGTATCGCGCGCCAGCAGCCCGGCGGCATTGGTGCCAAGAGCAAAGGCCAGCAGCAAGCGTGCCTCCCGGCGCGGTGCCTCAATCCCCGCCCGCTTCAACCGGTCGGTGATATCAGCCAGCGCCTGGGCAATGGGGATCAAGTTTGCTCGGCCAGCCGCGCCGCTTGGTCCTCGGCTATCAGCGCGTCGATGATATCGTCGAAATCGCCCAGCATCACCCGGTCTATCTTGTGCAGCGTGAGGTTGATGCGATGGTCGGTCACTCGCCCCTGCGGGAAGTTATAGGTGCGGATTCGCTCCGAACGGTCCCCCGTGCCCACTTGTCCCTTCCGGTGAGCCGCCCGACTGGCGTTCGCGCTGGCGCGCTGCTGGTCATAGATGCGCGAGCGCAAAATCTTCATGGCCTTTGCGCGGTTCTTATGCTGGCTGCGCTCCTCCTGCATCGCCACCACGGTGCCGGTGGGGATATGGGTGATGCGCACGGCTGACTCGGTCTTATTCACATGCTGCCCGCCAGCGCCAGAGGCGCGGTAGACATCGATGCGCAGATCGCTCTCGTTAATGTCCACATCCACCTCTTCTGCTTCCGGCAGCACCGCCACGGTGATGGTGGAGGTATGGATGCGCCCTTGCGTTTCCGTGGTCGGCACGCGCTGCACGCGATGCACGCCGGACTCGAACTTCAGCTTGGCGAAAACGGATTTGCCGGTGATCTCGGCCATCGCCCCCTTTACCCCGCCCAGTTCGTTTTCCTCGTAATCCAGCACCTCGAACCGCCAACCCTGGGCGGCGGCATATTTCTGGTAAGCGACAAATAATTCCGCGGCGAACAGCCCAGCCTCGTCTCCGCCCGCGGCGGGGCGAATTTCCAGGATGCCGGAGCGGTCATCCGCCTCGTCCTTTGGTAAAAGTGCTAAGCGCACGGCCATTTCCAAATCTGGAATCTGCTGCTTCAGCTCAAGCAGTTCGGCTTCGGCGAGGTCCTTCATGTCCGGGTCGGTCAGCAGGGTTTCGGCTTCCGTTGCCTGTTTCTTCGCATTCCGTAGGGCGATGACTTTTTCCTCAACCGGGGTGAGTTCTGAAAGCTCCTTCGAGGCTTTCACGAAATCATCGCCCGCCAAGCTGCCCGAGAGCATGAAGCGCAACTCCTCTGCCCGAGCCATGATTCTGTCGAGTTTCGATTCAAGCGACGAACTCATGCGCCAAGACGCTCCACGAGCGTTTCCAGCGTCAGATCTTCCTGGCTGCCATCAGCAAGGTTCTTCAGTTTGATATCATCGCCCACCAGCACGGCGAAGGCCGCGCCGGATTTATTGGCGCGTTCCAGCCGTTTTTTCGCGGTCCCGGAATAGCCGATCTCGGCGGCGATGTTCTGCCCGCGCAGGAGGTTTAAAATTTCTAAGGCCCTGGCTTCGGCTTCGCCGTTCATTGGAATAACGGCAACCGGCATTGCGGCTTTCGGCGGGGCGGCGATGAGCATGGAAAGCCGCTCGATGCCCGCCCCCCAACCGATGCCCGGCACGTTGGGGCCACCCATCTGTTCCACCAGCCCATCATACCGACCGCCCGCCATCACCGTGCCTTGCGCGCCCAGCGCATTGGTAACGAATTCAAAGGCGGTGTGATTGTAGTAATCCAGCCCTCGCACGATGCGCGGGTTTTCCTGGAAGGGCACGCCAAAGGCTGTGAGGGTGGATTTCAAACCGTTATAGAACTCAGCAGCATCTTGCGTAAGATGCGCATAGATCAGCGGGGCCTTTTCGACGAGCACCTTGTCGCCCTCATCCTTGGAATCCAGGATGCGCAGCGGATTTTTTTCCAGCCGCAGCTTGCTGTCCTCTGAAAGTTGCGTGGCATGGGCGGAGAAATATTTCACCAGGGCCGCGCGATAATTCTCCCGACTTGGCGCATCGCCCAGCGTGTTGATGTTGAGCTCGACATCCTTGGCGACACCTAGCTCCTGCAAAATCCGCCAACCGGCTGAGATCACGTCGGCATCTGCAATCGGCGTGGCGGGGCCAAGCAATTCCAGGCCGATTTGGTGGAACTGCCGGTAGCGGCCCTTCTGCGGGCGTTCGTAACGAAACATCGGCCCGGCATAGAACACTTTCTGCGGCAGGGTCTGTGTCAGCCCGCCGGTGATGAGCGCGCGGCACACGCCTGCCGTACCCTCCGGGCGCAGCGTGATAGACTCCCCACCGCGATCCTCGAAGCTGTACATTTCCTTGGTCACCACATCGGAGGTTTCGCCCAGTGTGCGGGAAAATACGCGCGTATCCTCGAAAATCGGCGTCTGCCATTCGGAAAACCCAAACAGCGCGGTCACGCGCCGCGCGGTTTCCACCACATGAAAATGCCGTGCCGCATCCTCGCCAATCAAATCCCGCGTGCCGCGCACAGGTTGCAGTTGGTTTGCCATTTCGTCCTACCATCAAAACAAAAACCGGGGCGGAAATCCGCCCCGGAAAACCGTCATTTCAAAACCGCGCCGCTATTGCGCAGCGATTTTGGCCGCCGCCTTTTCCGCCTCGATCTTGGCGGCGCGGGTTTCCACCAACTTCACCAGATGCTCGACCATCTCTTCGTCGGAGATGGTGTGGTCGGTCTTGCCGGAGGCGTAGATCATGTGCCGCCCGCCGCCGCCGCCGGTGAGGCCAAGATCGGTCATCAACGCCTCGCCGGGGCCGTTTACCACGCAGCCGATGATGGAAAGTGTAACCGGCGTCTGGATATGCGCCAGGCGTTCTTCCAGTGTTTCCACTGTCTTGATGACGTTGAAGCCCTGGCGCGCGCAAGAGGGGCAGGAGATGATGCGCACACCGCGATGACGGATGCCGAGCGATTTCAGAATGTCCCAGCCCACCAGCACTTCTTCCTCGGGTTCGGCCGAGAGCGAAACGCGCATGGTGTCGCCAATCCCGGCCCAGAGCAGCGAGCCCAGCCCGATGGAGGATTTTACCGTACCAGCGCGTTTGGAACCTGCCTCGGTGATGCCGATATGCAGCGGGTGATCGCATTGTTCAGCCAATTGCTGATACGCCGCGACGGCCATGAACACGTCGGACGCCTTCACGGAGATCTTGAATTCGTGGAAATCATGGTCCTGCAGTATCTTCGCGTGTTCCAGGGCTGATTCCACCAGCGCCTCGGGGTTGGGCTCGCCGTATTTTTCCAGCAGATGCTTCTCAAGCGAACCGGCATTCACGCCGATACGCATGGAGCAATTATGGTCGCGCGCCGCCTTGATCACTTCCTTCACACGTTCCGGCGAGCCGATATTGCCGGGATTGATGCGCAAGCATGCCGCCCCCGCCTCAGCCGCTTCGATCCCGCGTTTGTAGTGGAAATGGATGTCCGCGACGATGGGTACGTTCACGCGCTGGACGATGTGCTTGAGTGCTGCCGTGCTTTCCTCATCCGGGCAGGAGACGCGGACAATATCCACACCGGCTTTCTCGGCGCGCAGAATTTGCGCAACAGTGGCTTCCACATCATGGGTCAGCGTGTTGGTCATGGTCTGCACTGAAATTGGCGCATCGCCACCCACTTTCACGTTGCCGACGCTGATCTGCCTGGATTTACGGCGGTCGATCTGCTGGTATTCACGGTAATTCATGCGGGTTCCTTTACTGGGCGGTCCCGCTGTCAGGAGCGGGGCTGGACGGGCCTGCGGGTGCGGGGGCATTGCCGCTGGCATCCGGGGTAAGCTGATAATTGTGCAGCACCACTCCAACCGCACCCAGCGGCTGGCCTGGCGTGCCGTTGGTGGCGATGAAGGTACCGCCTGCATTGCCGGTGGTCATTTTCAACCCGGCTTCCTGCGGCACCGGCCAGCTATCGCCAGCATGCAGCACTTTGCTGAACAGAATATTGCCGCTGGCATCCGTCACCTGTACCCAGGCATCCTGCGTGGCGGTTATGACCATGCCCGCACCAGGTGCCGGTGCCGTTGCAGGCGGTATGCTGGCAGTGGCTTGTGGGCTGGCAGTCGCGGGTGGGCTGGCAGTCGCGGGTATGCTGGTAGTAGAAGTGCCCGTCGCGGCAGCTGGCGCAGGCGGGGTTGACACCTGGGGCGGGCTTGCCGCCGTCACCGGGGGGGTGGTCTGCGCCACAGGAGGCTTGGCTTGCGACGCTGTGGGCTTGGCCGGAGATGGGGTTACCTTTGGCGGGATGGCCAAGGGTTGCAGCTCCGCCGGCACTTGCGGCACCGATTGCGCGCGCTGCCGCGCCCGCTCGCTGTAGTGATACCACAGCCCGTAGGCGGCCAGCACAACGATGAAGCCGATGAAGACGATCGCACCTTTTGGCACACCGCGGTCTGGCACCGGAGCCAGATACTGGATCTCGTTCTTCGGCAATTCTCCCAGCTGTCCGGCATCGCGGAAGCGGCGGAGTATTTCCTCACCATCCAACCCCAAAGCCTGCGCGTAAGAGCGCACGAACCCGGCGCGGTAGGCGGGGCCGGGCAAAGACCTAAGATCGCCCTCCTCGATCGCGTCGAGAAATTCCGGGCGGATGCGTAAGCCCTCCGCCACCTGGGGCAATCGCCAGCCCAACCGCTCACGCACTTCCCGCAGGCCTGCGCCAACCTGTTCGGCAGGCGAGGTTAATCCGGTTTCCACAATTTCACGTCCAGTCTGATGATCCGGCATCTTTACCCTTTTAGCCCGGAATCGCGCATCTCTCAAATTGGCAGATTGTGCTCGCGCGCCCAAACCGCCAACGGTTCGCGGATGCTGCCGCCGGCCGCCCCGGTGCGACGCAATTCCCGCAGCACTGGCCGCAGGGAATTCAAATCCGCCTCCACCAGAACCGCCTTTACCGGCAGGATGGCGCTGCCAGACATTGAAAGCGTGGTAATACCCAGTGCCGCGAAAGCCAGCGCATCCAGCGGCCGTCCGGCGGCCTCGCCGCAAACCGAAAGCGGCACCCCCGCCTCCTGGCAGGCGCTAACCAGCTTCTCCAGCATCTCAAGAACTGGGGCTGAGAGGGTGTCGTACCGGTCGGCCAGTTCCGGCGTGCCGCGATCGGCCGCGAACAGAAACTGCATGAGGTCGTTGGTGCCGACAGAAATAAAATCCGCTTCCGCCAGCAAACCGGGGAGCTGGAAGAGCAAGGAAGGCACTTCCAGCATGGTGCCGGCCTCTAGCCGTTCCGGGGCAGGGCGGATGCGCCCGGCTTCAGCCTCCAGCAAATCCCTTGCGGCGCGGAACTCCTCCACCGTGGCCACCATCGGGAACATCACCTGCAAGGGTCGCCCCTGCGCACCCAGCAGCAGGGCGCGCAGCTGGCGGCGCAGAATGGCTGGCCGGTCCAGCCCGATGCGTAAAGATCGCCAGCCCATGGCGGGGTTTTCCTCAGTCTGCGCGGTTTCACCGGGCAGCAGCTTGTCGGCCCCCAGATCCAGCGTACGAAACTGCACGGGCCGGCCCTTGGCGCGGTCCATCACGCGGCC
>JAKBCD010000085.1 GCA_021808205.1 Pseudomonadota bacterium
GGTGGTGGATTGCAACCGCCAGAGCCTGGATTCGGTAATGCCAGATCGGCTGTTCGGCCGGTTCGAGGGCATGTTCCGTGACATGGGCTGGCGGGTGATGACCCTGCGCTATGGGCGGCGGCTGCAGGAGGCGTTCGCCCGGCCGGGTGGCTCTTCGCTGCGCGGCTGGCTGGATGAATGCCCCAATTCAGTCTACTCCGCCCTCACCTTCCAGGGTGGGGCAGCCTGGCGCGAGGCGCTGCTGCGCGACATGAGCAAAAGCCGCGGGGTGCGCACGATCATCGACCCGCTGAGCGATGTGGCATTGGCCGGGCTGATGACCAATCTGGCCGGGCACGATCTTGGCACGCTCACCGGCGCCTTCGCCCAAGCCGCGCTGTCCGACCAGCCGACGCTGTTTCTTGCCCATACCATCAAGGGAAATGGCCTGCCTCTGGCCGGACATAAGGATAACCATGCCGGGCTGATGACGCCCGAGCAGATGGACGAATTCCGCACCGCCATGAATATCCGCCCCGGCCATGAATGGGACAGGCTGGAAGGGCTGGAGCACCCAAAACTTGTGGAACAGGTGCTCCACGAGGCTCCTTACGCCCTAACGCTCTCGCCGAGCGGGCGGCAGCTGGGGGCGCCGGTGGTGAAGGTGCCAGAAAACCTCCCGCAGCCGCGCATCGTCGGCCGGCGGATGAGCACGCAAGGCGGCTTCGGCGAGATCCTCTCGGAGATCGGCCGCGCAACGGGGGAGAGCAAGGCGCTCTCACAGGCAATCGTCACCTCCAGCCCAGATGTAGCGACCTCCACTAACCTCACCTCCTGGATCAACCGCCGCGGCATGTTCGCGCGGGATGCGCAAGAAGATGTATTCCGCAAGAACAAGGTTGCCTCAATGGCCCGCCAGGACATGCACCCGGGCGGGCAACATATCGAGCTGGGCATTGCGGAGCAGAGCCTGTTTCTGCTTCTGAGCGCGGCGGGGCTGGCGCATGATCTGTACGGTGCCCGGCTGCTGCCGGTGGGCACGGTGTATGATCCGTTCGTGAATCGCGGTCACGACGCGCTGTATTACGCCTGCTACCAGGATGCGCGGTTTCTACTGGTTTCAACGCCCTCCGGCATCACCTTGGCGGCGGAAGGCGGCCAGCACCAGGCTACCAACACGCCGCTGCTGGGCATTGTGCAGGATAAGCTGGCGGCCTTCGAGCCTGCCTATTGCGATGAGCTGCGGATTTTGATGCGCCATGCGTTTGAATATATGCAAAAACCGGAAGGCTCAGCTGTATGGCTGCGGCTTTCCAATCTCGCCTTGCCGCAGCCGGCACGGGAGCTGAACGCCGAGCATGTGATTAACGGCGCGCACTGGATTGTGCCGCCCGCCGCGGGAGCGGAACTCGCCATCGCCTATCAGGGGCCAATGGCGGCGGAAGCGGAAAAGGCGTTCGAGATTGTGCGTGAGGAGGTGCCTGGTAGCGGGCTGCTCGCCATCACCAGCCCCAACCGGCTTTATGCGGGATGGCGCAGGGCACAGCGCCAACGGCGCGAGGGCGTTAAAGCCCTGGCGCATATCGAGGAGATATTGGCGCCTCTTGCCCCCGGTGCCGCGCTGGTGACCGTGCTGGACGGGCACCCGGCGGCGCATTCCTGGCTGGGCGCGGTGCGCGGCCAGCGGGTGATGGCGCTGGGGCCAGACCATTTCGGCCAGTCCGGTACGGTGGCGGAATTATACCGGGAGTATGAGATGGATTGCGCCGCGATATTGGATGCCTGTGCGGAGGCACTGGCTTAACCTTCCATACCTCTTCCGTCCTTGGCGAGCAGGCGCAGAACGCTGGCCGCCGCCCCCAGGAATGCAGCGAATGATGCGAAAGCCAGGCAGGTTCTGGTGGGCGCGGGATGGGCGAGGCCAAGCGTGATGGCCACCAGCATGCCGCCCATGGTCTGCCCGAGCAGACGGGTGACGGAGATCATGCCGCTAGCACCCGCCAGGCGCGCATGCGGCGCGTTCATCAGCATGGCTTTGTTGTTGGGCGGCTGCACCAGGGAAAAACCGACCCCGGCCAGGGCGATACGCCAGGCAATGTTGATATCCGTCGGCGCGGCGGGCAGCAGGCGCAGCAACAGGAAACCCAGGCTGAGAATCACCATGCCAAGGGTCGAAAGGAAGGCCGCCGGGTAGCGATCCGCCAGCCGCCCGACCAGCGGTGCCGTGAGCACAATCATCAAAGGCCAGGCGGTGATGACGATGCCGGTTTCCACCGGGCCGCGATGCAGCACATCGGTAAGGTTGAAGGGCATCGAGATGATGAAGAAATTGGATGCCAGGAACGACAGAAATCCGGTGGCGAAGGCCGCCGCGAAACCGCCGCGCGCCAGCAGATCTACCGGCAGCAGCGGGTGGGGACGGGAGAGTTGCAGCCGGACCAGCAAGACCATGGCAACAATGCCAAGGGTGAGCAGCCCAAACCCCACCACCCCACCATTGCCTTGCGCAAAATGATCGCCGCCCACGACGATGCCCCCGAGCGCCAGCGCCAGAAGTGCAGTGCTAATCGTGTCAAATTTCACATTTACCCGTGGGGTTTGCGGCAAGGCCGTAAGCGCGAAGCAAAACGCCAATCCGCCAAGAGGTAAATTGATCAGGAACAGCCATTTCCAGCTGGCCACGCTGAGCACGGCCGCCCCTACGGAAGGCCCCAGCGCCACGCCCAGCGCGGTGATGAGCCCATTGAGCGCGATGCCGCGCCCGAGCAGTGCAGAAGGATAGATATAGCGCACCAATGCCGCGTTGACCCCAAGGATACAGGCGCCCCCAAGCCCTTGCAGGGCCCGCGCTACCGCCAGTTCCGGCAATGTCTGCGACATCGCGCAAAGCAGCGAGGCCACCACGAACACAACAAGGCCGATGCGGCACATGCGGGCATGGCCGAATTTTTCACCCAGCCGCGCCACCGGCAGCAGTGACGTTACATTGGCAAGCTGATAGGCGTTGATGACCCAGATGGAAGCCGAGGCCGTGGCGTGGATATCGCGCGCGATCTCGGGCATGGCGATGTTGACCACCGCATAATCCAGCACCGAGAGCAGCACCGCCAAGGCCACCGCGAACATCGCCCGCCGCCTGGCCGGGCGGGGCAAGCCATCCTGAAGCAGGGCTTCGGCCATGCGGGGCGGTATCCGGAGAAATTCAGACCGTTTCGCTGATCCTGATCGCGGCTTTGCAGCCCAGCCGGATGAGCCCAGAGAGCAGCCTATAGGCCGGTGCCTGCTCGGCCCCGTTCTCCAGCCCGATATCGCGGTGTTCCAGCTCCTCCTGCCGGAAGGCTTCGATGGTGTCTTTCAGCACCGCCTCGTCCGCACCCAGCGCGTCGCGCTGGGCGGCATAATGGGCGTCGATGGTTTCCTCCACCGCCACCGTGCAGGCCATGGCGGCCTTTTCGCCAAGCGCTGCGGTAAGCGCGCCAAGGGCAAAACCAGCGACATGCCATATGGGCAGCATGGCGGTGGGGCGGGAGCGGCGCTCGGTGATCAGCCGCTCGAAAGTCTGCTTATGAACCGTCTCCTGTTCCAGCATATGGCGCAGCAGATCGCCTTTTGGCCCGCGGCCCAGAACCGCGAGCTGCCCGGCATAAATCCGCTCGGCGCCATATTCGCCGGCATGGTCGACGCGGACGAAACGTTTGATCTGCTCGCTCATGCCCATCTCCTTTTCGTTTTCCGCGTTGCCATCCAGAACAATAGCACCGCGAATATGATCGTGAAGCAGAAATCCATCTGCGCCATCGACATGGGAAACCCGGTGATCAGATGCACCGGCCAGTCACATGGCACCGCAGGGGTCAGCGGCAGTGCCGCGCCAGGGGTAAGCTGGCCGTTACATTCTGGCAATGGTGATGGCCACCAGCCGAACTCAACCCCCACATGCACCCCCGAAATGCCGGTACCCACCAGCATCGTCAGTCCGGCAAGCGCCAACAGCGCCCGCGCCAGCTTGCCGCCGCATAGCAGCGCGAGCAGCCCGAGGAGAATCACGATACGATAAGGCCAACGCTCCCATAGACATAATTCGCAGGGCACGAAATGCAGCCGGTACTGCACGAAATACGCCACACTCAAAGCCGTCGCCGCCAACGCCACCGCGATGCCACCTGCAAGACGCAAATTCATGCCCTGGCTTTTGCTCCCTTTGGCCTGCGTCGCCTCATCTCATTGCAACTAAAGAATAAACCGCGACAAATCACCCTTGGAGGCGAGCGGTGCCACACGCTCATTCACGTAAGGCGCGTCGATGGTGATCTTGTCACCCGAACGGTCGGTGGCGGAGAAGGAAATATCCTCCAGCAGCCGCTCGATAACAGTGGCAAGACGCCGCGCGCCAATATTCTCGACACGCTCGTTGATGTCGAAAGCGAGCGAGGCGATGGCGTCCACGGAATCGTCTGAGAATTCCAACTCCACCTTTTCGGTGCCGAGGAGCGCCACATACTGCTTCAGCAGAGAATGCTCGGTTTCAGTCAGGATACGCTTGAAGTCGTCACGCGAGAGAGAGTTCAGCTCCACCCGGATAGGCAGGCGCCCCTGAAGTTCTGGCAGCAGGTCAGCCGGCTTGGCGACATGGAAGGCGCCGGAGGCGATGAAGAGGATATAGTCGGTCCTCACCGGGCCGTATTTCGTGGAAACGGTGGTGCCCTCGATCAAGGGCAGCAAGTCACGCTGCACACCCTCGCGCGATACATCGCCGCCCCGGAATCCGCCTTCGGTTTTCGCGCAGATTTTGTCGATCTCATCAAGAAATACGATGCCATTCTGCTCGGCATGAGTGACCGCATCCTTGGTCAGGGTCTCGGTGTCGAGCAGCTTATCGGCTTCTTCGCGGGCCAGGGCCTTGCGGGCGTCCGGCACCAGCATTTTCTTTTTCTGCGGCTGGCGGCCGAACATGTTCTTCATCATGTCGTTGAGGTTGATCGCGCCGCCAGGGGGCATACCGGGCATATCCATCATGCCGATCGGCGTGCCCTGAGATTCGGTGATCGCAACTTCGATCTCCTTATCTTCGAGCTCGCCTGCACGCAGCATGCGGCGGAATTTCACCCGCGTATCAGCCGATGCATTCTCCCCCACCAAGGCGGAGATCAACCGCTCCTCGGCGTTGAGTTCGGCTTTGGCTTCCACGCCCTTGCGGCTTTGCTCGCGCAGCATGGTGATGGAGGCCTCCACCAGGTCACGCACGATGCTCTCCACATCACGCCCGACATAGCCGACCTCGGTGAATTTAGTGGCTTCCACCTTCAGGAACGGCGCCTGCGCCAGCTTCGCGAGGCGCCGGGCGATCTCGGTCTTGCCGCAGCCCGTCGGCCCGATCATCAGGATGTTTTTCGGCACCACCTCTTCGCGCATTTCCTCAGGCAGCTGCAGGCGCCGCCAACGGTTACGAAGGGCGATGGCCACGGCGCGCTTGGCATCGTTCTGGCCGATGATGAACCGGTCGAGCTCGGAGACGATCTCACGCGGGGAGTAAACAGGAATATCCATCTAGATTGTTTCTACGATCAGGTTTTCATTGGTGTAGATGCAGATATCGGCGGCGATTTTCATCGCCCGGCGAGCGATTTCCTCAGCCGTAAGACCCTCTACCGTCATCAGCGCACGCGCCGCCGAGAGCGCGTAATTGCCACCCGAGCCGATGGCGATGATACCATCCGATGGCTCCAGCACATCGCCATTGCCGGTGAGCGTGTAGCCATGTTCCTTGTCGGCGACGATCAGCATCGCCTCCAACCGACGCAAGTAGCGGTCCGTACGCCAATCCTTCGCCAGCTCCACACAGGCACGTTCGAGCTGATTAGGAAACCGCTCCAGCTTCGCTTCAAGCCGTTCCAGCAAGGTGAAGGCATCGGCCGTGGCCCCGGCGAAGCCGGTGATCACATTACCATTGCTGATACGCCGCACCTTGCGCGCGTTGCCCTTTACAACGGTATTGCCGAGCGATACCTGCCCGTCCCCGGCCACCACAACCTGGCCATTGCGGCGAACGCATAAAATGGTCGTGCCGTGCCAGCCGACCGGATCGTGATGCTCTGTCATGCGAGCAGAAATGGCACCGCCCTCAGCCTCCGGCAAGGGGCGCTCGCCCTACCCGCCGCGCGGCGCTGGCAATACGCGGGCGCAGCCCGTCATGCTTTAAATTTATGCATTATATTACAATTTATTTGCTCTTCCCACTTTGTCTGTCGGCAAAAAAATGCTAACGCGCGGGGATGGCTTCCGAATTGAACCAGACCACATGACGGCCATCGACGAGTCTGAAATTCTGCCCGGACTTGGAAAGCGGGTGAAGTTGCTGCGTGCCCGCAGGGGCATGACTCGCCGCGTGCTGGCCGGTGAGGCGGATGTATCCGAGCGGCATCTCGCCAATCTTGAATCCGGCACCGGCAATGTCTCCATCCTGGTGCTGGCGCAAGTGGCACAGGCGCTGGATTGCTCCCTGGCCGAGCTGCTGGGAGACGAGACCACCGCATCGCCTGAATGGCTCTCCATCCGCCGGCTTCTGCATGGGCGCGACACACAAGCGATCGAACGGGCTTTGCGGGCTTTGAGCGAATTATTCGGCAACGCAGAAGGCAGCAACTCTGCCGCGCGCAAGAACCGCATCGCGTTCATCGGGCTGCGCGGGGCCGGTAAGTCCACACTCGGGCAGATGGTGGCGGCAAAGCTCGGGTTGCCGTTTGTAGAACTGCGTTCGGAAATCACTCGCTTGGCCGGTTGCGCGCCAATCGAGATCCAAGCGCTTTATGGCTCCAATGCCTATCGCCGTTATGAACGCCAGGCGCTTGATGAGGCGATCAAAAACCACCCGTCCTGCATCATTGCCACGGCGGGAGGGCTGGTCAGCGATACCGCTACCTTCGACCGGCTTTTAACCAACTGCCTGACAATCTGGTTGCAGGCCACACCTGAAGATCATTTCACCCGCGTGCTGGCCCAGGGCGATGTGCGCCAGCTTCCCGGCAACCGGGATGGGGTGGACGATATCCGTTTGACGCTGGAGAGCCGGGCCAGCTTCTATGCCAAGGCGGACCTGACCTTCAATACCAGCGGCAAATCTCTTGATGAAGCCTTCAAGGGGTTGCTCGGCCTTTTGCAAATGCGCGTGCCGCTCGTCGAAGCG
>JAKBCD010000086.1 GCA_021808205.1 Pseudomonadota bacterium
GATCCGGCTTGGGCGCTGCGCTGTCCAGCTGGCACCATAGCCGACAGTTTCGCCACGCTGGATATCGCGTATCTGCAAAATCGGCGCGCTCAGCCTCACCACCGGGCGCATCCGGCGCGGCTGGGCGGGGCTGGGGTTAAGCCCGTAAAGCGCCGCACCGGGGCGGGTGAGGTCGAGGTGGAAATCCGCGCCTAAAAAAACACCTGGCGAATTGGCGATGCTGCGCTTTGCCACCGGGAATCGCGCCGCCATGGCCAGGAAATCCTGAAGCTGACGTTGGTTGTGCGCATCCTCGGGTGCGTCGGCGGCGAGTAGATGTGACATCACCATATCCACGGCCACACCGTCCAGCTGGGTCCTGTCCTCATGCAGCGCCGCCAGCTCCCGCTTGCCCAGCGCCAGTCGGTTCATGCCGGTTTCCAGATGCAGAACCGCGGCCAGCTTGCGCTCCAACCGGGCCGCCGCCGCCCGCCACACCGACACATCCTGCAGCGAGACAAGTGCCGGGATCAGGTCATGCGCGATGAATTCCGCCGCCGCATGCGGCGCCAGCCCGTTCAGCACCAGAATCCGTGCCTGCGGCACCAGCGGGCGCAGCGCCACTGCCTCCGCCAGATGCGCGGTGAAGAAGGTTTTGCACCCCGCTTGCGCCAGCACCGGCGCCACCTGTGCTGCACCCAGCCCATAGGCATCGGCCTTCACCACGGCGGCGGTCTCGCCTTTGCTCAACCCGGCAAGATACCGCCAATTATCGGCAATCGCGCCAAGGTCGATCTCAAGCCGGGCGGTCACAATGTTTCGTTACGCATGAATCGTATCCAGATCAGCGAATTTAGTGAACTCGCCCTGGAAGAACAGGTCGATCTTGCCGGTGGGGCCATGGCGCTGCTTGGCGATAATCAGTTCCGCCTTCTGGTAGACGGATTGCATGTCCGCCTGCCATTTCTCATGCGCCTCCTGGAATTTGTCATCACGCTCGAAATTGGTGACTTTCGGCTCGCGCTGGGCCAGATAATATTCGTCGCGGTAGATGAACATCACCATGTCGGCATCCTGCTCGATAGAGCCGGATTCACGCAAATCCGAAAGCTGCGGGCGCTTGTCCTCGCGTGATTCCACGGAGCGTGAGAGCTGGGAAAGGGCGATCACCGGCACCGCCAGTTCTTTTGCAATCGCCTTCAGCCCTTGCGTGATCTGGCTGATCTCCAGCACGCGGCTTTCCGGGCGGGTGCCCAAAGACGGGCGCATGAGCTGCAGGTAATCCACAATTACCAGCCCCAGCCCTTGTGTGCGTTGCAAGCGGCGGCAGCGCGTGCGCAGGGCCGAGAGCGTGATCGCCGGGGTATCGTCGATCACCAGCGGAATATCCGCGATCTCGCGGCTGACGCGCACGAAGGTATCAAAATCCCTGGCTGAAATTTCACCACGGCGGATCTTGTCGCCAGAAACTTCCGCCTCCTCAGCCAGCAGACGCGTCGCCAGCTGGTCAGCGCTCATTTCCAGGGAAAAAATGGCCACGCATTGCTTGGCGAGCGCATTGGGGTTTTCGGCCCGGGCATTGGCCAGCATCGCCTTGGCGGCGCCGAAGGCGATCTTGGTCACCAACGCCGTCTTGCCCATGCCCGGCCGCCCGGCCAGGATGATAAGGTCGGATTTGTGCAAGCCGCCGGTGCGCTTGTTCAAATCCCGCAAGCCCGTATCCAGGCCCGAGACCGAGCCCTGGTTGCGGAACGCCTTCTCCGCCAGGTCGATGGCCGCAATCAGCGCGTCGTGGAAGGAGATGCCTTTGCCCTCCACCCCGCCCTTGGTGGCGAGGTTGAACAAGGCCTGCTCGGCTTTCTCGATCTGCGCAGTGCCATCCAGCTCCGGCTCGGCGGCGTAGGCGTCATTCACCGTCGTCTCGCCGATATCGATCAGCTGGCGGCGCAGCCAGGCATCGTGGATCAGTTTTCCATAATCCCCGGCGTTGATGATGCCGACCATGGCCGAGAGCAGCTGGGCAAGATAAACGGTGCCGCCCACCTCCTCCAACATGCCCGAATGCTCCAATTCGGCACGCAGGGTGATCGGGTCGGCCACCATGTTCTGCTCGCAGCGCCGGGAGATGGCCTGGAAGATGCGGCCATGGATCGGGTCGGCGAAATGCTCTGGCAGCAGGAAGTCGGAAACCCGCTCATAGGCCTTGTTATTGGCCAGAAGCGCGCCCAGCAACGCCTGCTCGGCCTGGGCATTGCTGGGCGGCAGCCGCTGAGAAACCGCCGCGGCCTGTTGATCGAAAGAGTCCATGGGGCGGGTTCATACCCCAGTTCGCGGTCGCCTCACCAGGGCATGGAGCATGGATGCAAACCCGCTTGCCGGTGTATATCGGGGACAAGCAGCAGGAAGACAGAGCATGACCACGGCGCCAAGGCGGCGGTTCGACCCGGCCCGCATGTTTCACCCGGCCTCGCTCTGCCTGAGCGGCAGCGCAACGCCGCTCGGCGCCCGGGTGCTGGAAAATTTGCGCGCGGGCGGGTTCGCCGGGAGCATCAGCACGGCGGAAACCGGGCCGGTGGGCGATACCGACCTCGCTTTGGTGGCGGATGACGCGCCGGATGTACCCGCTGCCCTGGCCGCCCACGCGGCGCGCGGCGCACATGGCGCCATTGTGCTCTCGTATATGCAGGGGCAGGGCTTGCGGGAGATGGCGCTGGCAGCGGGCATTCGCACGCTGGGCCCGCATAGCTTTGGTATGGTGCAACCGGGGCTGGGGCTAAACGCCAGCCCGTTTCCGCTGGTTCCCGGCAAGGGGCGGGTGGCGCTGGTCGGTCAATCCTCCTCCATCGCCCGCACCGTGATCGACTGGGCGGTGCCGAACGGGGTGGGGTTCAGCCATCTCATCGGCATCGGCGGAAACAATGCAACAATCGGCTTCGGGCTGGTGCTGGACCATCTGGGGCGCGACCCCGGCACTGCCGCGATCATGGTTGAAATTGACCGCCTGCGCGACCCGCGCGCCTTTTTCTCGGCCGCGCGCATGGCGGCAAGGCTGCGCCCGGTGGTGGCCATCGCGCCGGGGTTGCGGCTGAACGATGCCACCGGCAGCACCTATGCGGCGATGGAGGCCGCGCTGGCCCGCGCCGGCGTGCTGCTCACCGCCACGGTGAATGAGTTTCTTGCCGCCGCCGAAACCCTCACCAGGGTGAAGCCCGCGCGGCAGGAAGGTATCGCTATTGTCACCAACTCGGTCTCACTGGGGCGGCTGGCAGCGGATGAGGCCTTGCGCGCGGGCCTGCGCCTTGCCCGGCTCACGCCCGAAACCGCGCAGGTGCTCAGCCTCGCCGCAGGTAGAACGCCGCCGGAAACCGGGCCGATCTTCGCCGGCAAGGCCAGCCCCACCACCCTGGCGGATCTCGCTGGCTTGCTCTCCGGCGCGCCCGAAATTGGCGGCATATTGGTGGTTCACGCGCCCTCCGGCGGCGATGACAGCACCGCCATCGCCGCCCTGACCGCCTGCGCCAAAACCGTTAAAATCCCGCTGCTGATTGCCGCCATGGGCGAAGAAACGGGACTTGGCCATCGCCATACGCTCAGCCAGGCGCGACTGGCCTGTTTTGACAGCCCCGAAGCAGCCATCGGCGGGTTTCGGCATCTCCTGGAAAACCGTCGCAACCGCGCCCAGGCCCGCGAGCTGCCGGCCGCTGCCGTGCTCAGTCTGCGGCCTGACAAAACGGGCGTGACGGGCCGCATAAACACCGCCCGCGCCGAGGAGCGGAACGGATTGGTGCAGGACGAGGCCCTGGCGATCATCAGCGCCTACCACATTCCCACATTGGCAAGCCGCCATGTTTCTACCCCCGCCGAGGCCGCCGAGGCCGCTATGGCGCTCGGCTTTCCCGCTGTGCTCAAGCTCTCCCACCCGGAGGTGCCCACACATTTGCTCCCCGGCTCGGTGACGCTCAACCTGCCGGACGAAACCGCCGTGCGGGATGCCGCGCGGGCGATCCTGCTGCGGGTGGAAGCCTATGGCGCCGACCCGGCCAAAGCCGGGTTCGTGGTGCAACCCCAGGCGCCGCACGGCACCATGTTGCGCATCCGCGTGGCGGAGGACCCGCTGCTTGGTCCGGTCATCAGCCTGGGTGAAGGCGGCGGCGACCCGGCGGACATCTGCCGCCTCACCGCCGGACTGCCGCCTTTAAACCTGACGCTGGCCCATGCTCTCATTCACCGCTCCGCTGTCGCCCGGCACCTCGCCGCGCACCGCGGCCAGGCGGCGGCGGATGCCCAGGCCGTCGCCGGGCTGCTCGTGCGCGTTTCCCAGCTTGTCATCGACACGCCGGAGATTCTGACGCTGGATATCGACCCGGTTTTTGCCTCGGCCCAAGGCGTGATAGCCGCCAGTGCGCGCATCTGGCTGCGCCCCGAGGGCCAAAGCCGCCCGCCGCTGGTAATCCCGCCTTATCCTGCCGAGCTTGCTTGCCCGTACACCGCGCGCGGGCAGAACTTCCTGCTCCGCCCCATCCGCCCGGAAGACGCCGACGCTCATGCCGCAATGATCTCGCGCTTCACGGCCGAGGATATGCGCTACCGATTCTTCTCCCCCGTGAAACAGCTTCCCATCGAGCAGATCGTGCGCCTCGCGGACGTCGACTACACGCGGGAAATGGCGATCATCGCGGTGCATGAAGCAACCGGCAACACCGTGGGTGTGGCCCGGCTGGTGCGCAACGACACCGACGGCGCCGGCGCCGAATTCGCCGTGGCGATAGACCCCGGCTTCAAGAAATTCGGCCTTGGCACGGCGCTGATGCGCAGCGTGATCAATTGGGGCCGCGCCAAGGGGGTGAAAGAGATAACCGGCCAGATTCTGGCCGACAACGCCCCGATGCTGGCCTTTATCAAACGGCTGGGGTTTTCAATAACGCATCTGCCAGACGAGCCGGATATCGTCGAGGCGAAGCTGGCGCTATAACGCCCGCACCCCTCCCTTGCGCAAAATGCCGCACAAACCCCAGGATGCCCCTTGAATTCCCACGCTCGCCGTGCTTTAGCCCCGGCTCCCTGCCGGGTGCGTGGCATCGCGCCCGGATATGCTCGCCCCGAATTCCCGGGTGGCCCTCACCGGGGCCTGAGCTGATCTAGCCGAAGGGGGGACACATGCCGTTATATGAAACCGTGGTGATCGCGCGCAGCGAGATCACCCAGGCACAGGCCGACGCTGTGGCCGACGCCGCCACCACCACCATCGAAACCGATGGCGGTGCTGTTAAGAAGCGCGAGTATTGGGGCCTGCGCCCGCTCGCCTACCGTATCAAGAAGAACCGCAAGGGCCACTACATCCTGCTGGGTCTGGATGCGCCTTCCGCCGCTGTGCAGGAGATGGAGCGCCAGCTCACCCTGAATGAAGACGTGCTGCGGTTCATGACCGTGCGTGTCGAAGAGATCAACGAGGAACCCTCCGCGATCCTCTCTCGCAAGGCCGATGAGCGTGAGCGCAATTTCCGTGGTCCCAAGCCCGCGGGCCGCTTCGAATCCGGCCGTAAACGTGGCTTTGATGAACGCGAAGAATTCCGCGCGCGTGACGAGTTCCGCGCCGACCGTGACGAATACAGCGTCGAGGAGGATATCTGATGTCCGAAACCACCGAACCAACTGGTGGCCTGCGCCGCCCCGCCGTAGGCGCCCGCCGCCCCTTCTTCCGCCGGAAGAAATCCTGCCCGTTCTCTGGCGCTGGTGCGCCGGTGATCGATTATAAGGACGTGCGCCTGCTCTCCCGCTTCCTTTCGGAGCGCGGCAAGATCGTCCCGTCCCGCATTACCGCCGTGTCTGGCAAGAAGCAGCGCGAGCTGGCGAAAGCCATCAAGCGCGCCCGCTTCCTGGCGCTGCTGCCCTACGTGCTGAGCTGAGAGGAGAGAGACAATGGCAAACATTGAACTGATCCTGCTCCAGCGCGTTGAGAAGCTGGGCCAGATGGGCGAGCTGGTGAAGGTGAAGCCGGGCTACGCCCGCAACTACCTGCTGCCGCAGGCCAAAGCCGTGCGCGCCACCAAGGCGAACAAGGAGCGCTTTGAGCGCGAGCGCGTGCAGCTTGAGGCGCAGAACCTGAAGCGCCGCGAAGAAGCCGAGCGTGTGGCCGAGCGTGTCTCCGGCCTCGCCGTAACCCTGATCCGTCAAGCCTCCGAGGCCGGCGCACTCTACGGTTCGGTCTCCAGCCGCGATATCGCCGAGGCCTCGACCGCCGGTGGCCTGACCATCGACCGCGCCCAGGTGCTGCTGGTTCACCCCATCAAGACCCTTGGCATTTCCGCCGTGCGCGTGGAGCTGCACCCGGAAGTGCATATCGAGGTGAAGGTGAACGTCGCCCGCTCCCAGGAAGAGGCGGAGAAACAGGCGCGCGGCGAAACCATCGCCCGCGAGGAAGACGAGCAGCCGGATCTCGGCCCGCTCTTCGGCCAAGAAGAGGAAGAGCCGGCGGCCTGATTGGCCATCTAAGACATTGATTTAAATAATGATTTATCACTCAAACTGGAACGCACCGCGATCCAGTTTGAGCCAATAAAGCTCGAGATAGAAAAGCCTCTGCGAAATTCGCTGGGGCTTTTTTTCTTGCGCATCTTTTTTGGGTGATGATTAATACCCAGTTCATACCGGTCTTACGACAAGGAGACTGACGTGATCTGGCTTTATAAAAAGCTGTTAGATCGCTCCCTGGCCAAGCTGGTGCGGCGTGGCTCGCTCCAGGTGTTGTGGCCGGATGGCTCGCGCAGCGAATACGGGCGCACGGAGGGATTGCGGGCGGGCATTCAGCTCAAAACGAACGAGGCCGTCAGGCGAATAGCGCTGAATCCTAGCCTGGCCCTGGGTGAAGCATATATGGATGAGTCGATGGTGCCCCTGAACTGCACCATCCATGACGTACTCAGCGTGTTGATCGACAATCAGAGCGAAACCTGGCTACCCATTCTGAAAATCGGGGAGGCGACCCGCAAGCTGCTGCGGCCGATCCTGCAGGCCAACAACGCCATCCGCGCCCGGCGCAATGTTGCGCATCATTACGACCTGAACGGGCGGCTCTACTCGCTGTTTCTGGACCGCGACCGGCAATATAGCTGCGCCTATTTCACCTCCGATGAGATGTCCCTGGAAGACG
>JAKBCD010000087.1 GCA_021808205.1 Pseudomonadota bacterium
AGAATTATACCGAGGTCGTGGCCGCGTGCGGCGGCCTGGCCGTGGCGCTGCCGCACGACGAGGAGCTGGCGGAGGCGTATCTGGACCGGCTGGACGGGTTGATTGTGACCGGCGGCGCCTTTGATGTGGACCCGGCTTTGTACGGCGACAGCGAAACCCACGAAACCGTGGCGCTGAAGGCCAGCCGCACCGTTGCGGAGCTTGCGTTTCTGCGAGGGGCGATGGCGCGCAACATGCCGGTGCTTGGCATTTGCGGCGGGCAACAGCTACTCGCCGTGGCACTTGGCGGCACGCTGCACCAGCATATTCCGGATGCGATTCCCGGCGCCCTGGAGCATGAGCAGAAAACCAGCCATTACGAGCCCGGCCACAAGGTGGACATTCTGGCGGGCACCAGGCTGTACGATATCGCCGGGCCGGTGATGATGGTGAACAGCTCTCACCATCAGGCGGTGAAATCCGCCGGGCGCGGGGTGGTGAATGCCATCGCGCCTGATGGCGTGATCGAAGGGATTGAGGACCCGGCGCAGAAATTCTGCATCGGCGTGCAGTGGCACCCGGAGTATCTGGTGGATGCGGGCGATGCCGCGCTCTACCGCGCCTTCCTGGCCGCCTGCCATGATTGAGGAAAACGCAGAGCGCGGCGAGCGCATCGCCAAATTCCTCTCCCGTGCCGGGGTAGCATCCCGCCGGGACGCTGAGGCCATGATCGAGGCCGGGCGGGTGCGGATGAACAACGAGGCCGTGACCCACCCGGCGGTGTTCGTGAAGCAAGGCGACATGGTGCTGGTGGACGGCAAGCCGGTGGGTGAGCCAGAGCGCACCCGGCTGTTTCGCTACCACAAGCCGGAAGGGCTGGTGACGACCCATAAAGACCCCGAAGGCCGCCCGACGGTGTTTGAGAAGCTGCCGCCCGGCCTGCCGCGCCTTATTTCCGTTGGGCGGCTGGATTTAACCTCGGAGGGTTTGCTGCTGCTGACCAACGATGGCGCGCTCTCCCGCCAGTTGGAGCTTCCCGCTACCGGCTGGCTGCGCCGCTACCGCGTGCGCGTGCATGGCGGTGTGTCCCAGGAGAAGATCAGGCGTTTGGCCGAGGGGCTTGTGGTGGAGCGGGTGAAATATGGGCCCATCGAAGCCGCGATCGACAGCGTGCAGCGGTCCAACACCTGGATGTCCATGAGCCTGCGCGAGGGCAAGAACCGTGAAATCCGCCGCGTGATGCAGGCGCTGGAGCTGCCGGTGACAAGGCTTATCCGCGTTGCCTACGGGCCGTTTCAGCTCGGCACCCTGCCGCGCGGGGCGGTGGAGGAGGTGAACGGCAAGGTGCTGCGCGAACAGGTGCCCGGATTGGCGAAATGAGGATTATCGCCGGGCGATGGAAGGGCCGCGTCTTGACGGCCCCAATGGGGCGCAATACCCGCCCCACCAATATCCGCGCCCGGCAGGCGGTGTTCGACATTCTGGCCCATGCCCCCTGGTGCGACTTGCAAGGAGCGAAGGTGCTGGATGTGTTTGCCGGCACCGGCGCCTATGGGCTGGAAGCGCTTTCACGGGGTGCGGCTTCGGCGAGCTTTATTGAACTCGCCAGCCTGGCTCTGGCGGCTTTGAAAGCCAACATCGCCATTTGCAAGGCAGAGACCGCAAAGCTGGTGGCGGCCGATGCGCTGCACCCGCCCGGCGGCACGCCGCATGATTTGGTGTTTCTGGACCCGCCTTACGGCCAGGCGCTGGTGGCGCCCGCATTGGATGCACTGGCGGCGAAGGGGTGGATTGCACCCGGCGCCATCATTGTGGCCGAACAGGGGCCGGGTGAGGAACTGGCGGTGCAGGAGCCCCTGGTTGAACGCGCCCATGGCAAAGCGCATCTGAGGGTCTGGCGCTATCCGGGGTGAGGAATACGGCCCCGGGTTTCAGGCCGGGGGCAGAGCTTGGGCCGCAATATCCAGAAAATTGCCGAAGATCGTTTGCCCGGCAGCGTAAAGCCCGGGGAATTGCGCCCCCACTTCCGCCGCCAGCGCCGCCAGCGCGCCAGGGCCGCGCACACGCTCCAGCGCCTGTTTATATTCCGGCAGGGCGCCCCACTCAGCCGTGGTGGTATGGGTTAATTCCAGGTGGAATTGCAGCCCATAGGCAAAACGCCCCCAGCGTTGGGCCTGCATGGCGCTGGCGGGAGAGCTTGCCAGATGCACCGCACCTTCCGGCAGGCGCTGCACCTCCGCCCCGTGCCATTGCAGGCAAGGCCATGTGGCGGGCAAACCCGCGAAAATCGGGTCGGGGGTGGTGTTCACCTGGCTCATCCCCACCTCGGGTGCTTGCATTCGCCCAACCTCTCCACCCAGCGCCTGCGCCAGCAGCTGGTGGCCCAGGCAGATGCCAAGATAAGGCCGTCCGGCCTGCACCCAGGTTTTGATTGCCGCCATCTCATCCAGCAGCCAGGGGTGTTTGGCGGTCTGCCACACATCCATCGGCCCGCCCATCACCAGCAGCGCGTCGAAGCCCTCCAGCGGTGGAATCGCCTCGCCTTCGTCCAGCTCCACCGCGTGCATGGTGCAGCCGCGCGCGTTCATCACATCGCGGAAGCTGCCCGGGTGCTCCGAGACGGCATGTTGCAGGACGAGGATTTTCACAGGGCTCTCCGCGGTTGGAACAAGACCAATATTGCAGGGAATGTTTTTTTCGTGAAGCGCCTGAGGGCAGGACTCGGCTGGGCTATGCTAAGCGGGCATATGCCTATCCGCCGCCTGTCTGAGACCACCATCAACCGGATCGCCGCTGGTGAGGTGATTGAGCGCCCCGCCGCCGCGGTGAAGGAGCTGGTGGAAAACGCACTGGATGCGGGCGCCCGGCGCATCGAGGTGATTCTGGCGGGCGGCGGAATTGAGCGGATAGAGGTCATCGACGATGGTTGCGGCATCCCCGCTGATGAGCTGCCGCTGGCCATAGAACGCCACGCGACCTCGAAGCTTCAGGATGAGGCGCTGGTGCGCATTGCCACCCTCGGCTTCCGGGGTGAGGCGCTGCCCTCCATCGGGGCAGCGGCCCGGCTCAGCCTCATCAGCCGCCCGGCGGGGCAGGAGGCCGCCTGGCGGATTGACGTGGCGGGCGGTGCCGTGACAGCGGCGCGGCCGGTGCCGGGCATTAAAGGCACGCGCGCCATTGCCGAGGATCTGTTCTACGCCACCCCGGCGCGGCGCAAATTCCTGCGCTCGCCGCGCGCGGAGGCCGAGGCGGCGGAACGCACAGTGTGGCGCCTGGCGCTCTCAGCCTCGCAGGTGGCCTTCCGGCTGGTGTCGGACGAGCGGGTGATCTTTGACCTACCCGCCCAGGATGAGGCGGCGCGCGTGGCCGCCTTGTTTGGACGCGAGGCCGCCAGCACCATGTTGAAGCTGGACGCGCAACGCGACGATGTGCGCCTGAGCGGCCTGATTGGCCCGGCCAGCCTGAACCGCGCCACCGCGCAACTGCAAAGCTTCGTGGTGAATGGCCGGCCGGTGCAGGATTCGCTGTTGCGCCTTTCGCTGCGCCTGGCCTACCGGGATGTGATTCCCGCCGGGCGTTTTCCGGTGGCGGCCCTGCGGCTGGAGCTGCCAGACGAGGCGCTGGACGTGAACGTGCACCCTGCCAAATCCGAGCTGCGCTTTGCCGACCAGACCGGCGTGCGCAGCCTGGTTATTGGTGCCATTAACCGCGCTTTGGCGCAGACGGTGAGCCTGAGCACGGCGCCGGTGGCGGCCTTGCCGAGCCTTGGCCTTTATACGCCACCAGCGCCTCCCAGCCGGGCCGCGCGCGGCTTTGCCGAGGTGGAGCTGGCGCTGGCCGCCCCGCCCGTGGCGCGACCCGTGTTTATGGAGCCAGAGCCGGAGGCGGTGGAGCAGCATCCGCTGGGCGCGCCGTTGACGCAAATTCTGGATACCTACGTGCTGGCGCAGGCCCCGGATGGCTCGCTCGTCATCGTTGACCAGCACGCCGCGCATGAACGGCTGACGGAGGAAAGGCTGCGGGCGCAATTCGCGGAAGGCCGCATTGCCGCGCAGCCCTTGCTGGTGCCGGTGGTGGTGGAGTTTGCGCCGATGGAAACCGCCCGGCTGTTGGCGGAAGCTGAGACGCTGGCGCGGCTGGGGCTGGAGATTGAGCCCTTTGGCCCTGGCGCCGTGCTGGTGCGCAGCGTGCCGGCGGCCTTGAAGGAGCCGGACGCGGCGGGGCTGCTGCGCGACTTGGCGGAAGAATTTGCCGAAACCGGCGCGCCCTTGGCGCTGGAAGCCAAGCTTGATGCCGCCCTGGCGCGGCTGGCCTGCCACCGTTCCATCCGTGCCGGGCGGCGGCTGCAACGCGAGGAGATGAGCGCGCTGTTGCGGGAGATGGAGGCGACACCCCGCGCGGCCACATGCTCCCACGGGCGGCCGACCTTTCTGAAACTCACCCGCGCGGATTTGGAAAAATTGTTCGGCAGGCGGGGGTAAACAAAAAAGGCCGGGGCAATGCCCCGGCCTTCCTGGTTCAGCAAACCGTTCTGATTAGAACAGCAGCCCGGCTTCCAGCGTGCCGATGAACTGGAACTTGTCCGTGCCGCTGCTGCCGTAGCCGTAGGTGGTGCCGTTAGCGGTGTTGTGCAGCAGGTACAGGCCGCCACCGTTCACGCGGGCAAACAGGTCCTTATACTGCCAGGTCGGCGAAATCGCGAAACCAACAGCCTCGGACTTCGGCCCAACGAACCAGCTGCCCGCGCCCTGGGAGTTTTCGTATTCCACCCAGCCGCCAAGCGAGTAAGGCGAGGTGCCGAAGCTGTAGTCGCCAAACACGGCGGCGCCCAGGTTGGAGGTGGATTTGTCGATGCCGAGCTGATGGTCGGTCTTGGCATAGACGTACTGGACTTCCGGAATCACGTTCAGGTTGCCCATGGTGTAGCTGTACCAGCCGCCGAGCATCTGGGAGTTCATGAAGTACGGGCCGTAACCGGCAACCGTGGTGTCGGTGCCCCAGCCATAGGTGCGGGCGTTCAGGCCGGTGCGGCCGAGGTTGCCAGCGTAGTACACGTTCACGTTATTGTTGCTGTTGATGGTGTAGCTAACCAGCGCCTGCAGGAAGTTGAACACATGCGTGTCCCAACCATCGCCGAACAGCACGGTCGCGGTGACTGGGCCGGCGGTGTAGCTGCCCTCAACGCCAGTGTTCTGGCTGTTTTCTACATACCAAATGTCAGTGGTGAGCTGTGACTCGTTGTTCCAGTCAACGGCGGATTCCCAGCCCTCCAGCGAGGCCATGCGGCCAGCGGAGATGGTGAAGGGCATGTCCTTCGGGGCAACGGTGACATAACCGGCATAAAGCGGGCCGGTGCTGAAGTTGTTGATGCTGGTCTGGCCAGGGCGGCCGGAGGCGCCAACCGCGATGGCGCCGCCATTGGAGCCAACCTCGATGGTGAATTGCAGCTCACCGGTGGTCTTCTGCAGCTCAACCAGCGCGTTCGCAACGTTGACGCCGTGGTTCAGGGTGCCGTTCGGCAGGTTGCTGACATAGTAGCCGTAACCGTCAACGCCGCCGCTGAGGCTGAGCTGGCCCAGCGGGCCGCCATCGATGTTGATCGCGGTGGGGCCGTTCATGGCGTGGGCCGACTGCAGAGCCAGAAGAGAGGACGCGGCCACAAAGCCGAGACCCAGAAGTTGACGACGCATCGTAATCATTATGCCTCCTAGTTGCGCATTTTTCGCGCGTGATGCCTAAACTCTCATCGGATGGCGCGGGCAAACCGCAAAATTCGCCTTAACAAACGCCATCAATAGTAACCGGACTGCAACCTACATGCCAGCAACTCTGAATGCCAGACTAAACGCGCTTTGTTATCGCTTTGCGGGATGGATGTGGCTTAAATGACACATTATGACCCGTATATGATTGATTTTAAAAATAATTTCATGAAAATTCGAGGGCATGACGGCGGCCCGGACGGGGCTTTGCCGCCGCGGCATGAAAAACCCCGCCTTGCGGGCGGGGTTTTAAGCGGTGGTGCGGGGTTAGAGCGCGATGACTTCAGGTTCGCTCGCGCCGTAAGCGGACCTGAAGTCTGAATCGCCCTCTACCTCATTGATTCAGAGGCGGATTCAGACATCAGGCCGGATCGCTAACGCGATTCGAGCTGATGTCATCCGGCTCTAGCTTAATTCGGCGAGCAGGCTGGGCCTGCTGGCCCGCGCTTCGGCGTTATCCGTCAACTGGATCGGGTAATCCCCGGTGAAGCAGGCATCACAAAACGCGGGCTGGGCGGCGTCGCGGCCCTTCTTGCCAAGGGCTTTGTAAAGTCCGTCGATTGAAATAAATGCAAGCGAATCCACGCCGATCAGCTTGGCCATTTCCTCCACCGAGTTGCGGGCCGCCAGCAGCTTGGCGCGCTCAGGCGTGTCGATTCCATAGAAGCAGGAATGGGTAGTGGGCGGCCCGGCTATGCGCATATGCACTTCCCGGGCACCTGCCTGGCGCACCATCTCAACAATTTTCTGGCTGGTGGTGCCGCGCACGATGGAATCATCCACCAGCACAACGCGCCGGCCTTCAATCATGGCACGGTTTGCGGAATGTTTGAGCCGCACGCCGAGATGGCGAATCTGATCCGTCGGCTCGATAAAAGTGCGGCCGACATAATGATTGCGGATGATGCCGAGTTCGAAATTAATGCCCGAGGCTTCTGCAAAACCCATGGCGGCGGGCACGCCGGAATCTGGCACCGGCACCACCACATCGGCCTCAGCCGGGGCTTCCAGCGCCAGCTGCGCGCCGATCTTTTTGCGGGCGGTGTAGACAGAATTGCCTTCCATGATGGAATCCGGCCGGGCGAAATAGATATATTCGAACACGCAGAAGCGGGGCTGCTGCGGCGCGAAGGGCTTGATGCTCTGCACCCCGCTGTCGTCGATCAGCACGATCTCACCAGGCTCGACATCGCGCACGAAATCCGCGCCGACAATATCCAGCCCGCAGCTTTCAGACGAGAGCACCCAGCCTGGCTTGCCATCCGCGCCGGAGAGTTTGCCCAGCACCAGCGGGCGCACGCCCAGCGGGTCGCGCACGCCGATCAGCTGTTCGTTGGTGAGCGCCACCAGCGAGTATGC
>JAKBCD010000088.1 GCA_021808205.1 Pseudomonadota bacterium
CGCAGCTTGTCGCCGCGTTCCACTCGCTGGTAGGTCTGGCCGCCGTGTTCGTGGCAGCTTCGGCGTTGAACGCGCCGCAGAGCTTTGGCATTGGCACGGCGCATCATATCCACACCGAGAGCCTGGTCGAAATGTCGATCGGCCTTGCCATTGGCGCCATTACCTTCACAGGCTCGCTGATCGCCTTCGCCAAACTGCAGGCCCTGATGAAGGGCACGCCGATCACCTTCCCCGGCCAGCATAAGCTGAACGGTGCGATCGGCATTGCCATCTTTCTGCTGATCATAGCCTTCGTCATCTCCGGCGGCAGCTTCGTAGTGTTCGGACTGATCGCTATTCTGGCGCTGGCTTTGGGCTTCCTGCTGATCATCCCCATCGGCGGGGCCGACATGCCGGTGGTGGTTTCGATGCTGAACTCCTATTCCGGCTGGGCCGCCGCCGGTATCGGCTTTACCATCGGCAATCTGGCGCTCATCGTCACCGGCGCGCTGGTTGGCTCCTCGGGTGCCATTCTGTCCTACATCATGTGCAAGGGCATGAACCGTTCGATCATCAACGTGATCGCGGGCGGGTTCGGCAATTCCGGCGATGCCGCTGCGGCGGCTGGCGGCAGCTCTGAGGGCAAGGCCGTTAAGCACGGCTCCGCCGACGATGCCGCCTTCATCATGAAGAACGCGTCCAAGGTGATCGTGGTGCCGGGCTATGGCATGGCGGTTTCCCAGGCCCAGCATGCGCTGCGCGAAATGGGCGATATTCTGAAGGAAGACGGCGTCGAAGTGAAATACGCCATCCACCCGGTGGCGGGCCGTATGCCGGGGCACATGAACGTGCTGCTGGCGGAAGCCAATGTGCCGTATGACGAGGTGTTCGAGCTGGAGCAGATCAATAACGAATTCGCCACCGCGGATGTTGTGTATGTGATCGGCGCCAACGACGTGACCAACCCCGCCGCCAAGACCAACCCGCAAAGCCCGATCTTTGGCATGCCCATTTTGGAAGTGGACAAGGCCAAGACCGTGCTGTTCGTGAAGCGCGGCATGTCCTCCGGTTATGCCGGTGTGGATAACGAGCTGTTCTTCCGCGACAACACCATGATGCTCTTTGGCGATGCCAAGAAGATGACCGAGGAAATCGTTCAGGCATTGGGGCGGTAAAGTCTGAAACGCACTCTAATCAAAAGGCCGGGGAATTTCCCCGGCCTTTTTTGTTTGCGGGAGGGGCTTACTTCCGCAGCGTCAGAATCGACCACGCGCCATCAACCAGCCGGCGTTCCAATTTGAGTCCGGCGCGGCGGTGGCAGGAGAGAACCCAGTTCACCTGCGTGTTCAACAGTCCGGCCAGAATCGCGACACCGCCAGGGGCCAGATGTGCGGAGAGTTGGTGCGCCATGGCGCAAAGCGGGCGGGCCAGGATATTGGCGAAAACCAGATCGAAGGGTGCCGCCTTGGTGATGCGCGGGTCGGCCCAGCCATCGGCTTGAATGGCGCGGATTTGCCCCGCAACCTCGTTCAGCTTGGCGTTTTCAGCCGTCACACGGGCGGCGCGCGGGTCGATATCGGTCGCCAGCACGTTCTTGTGCAGCAGCTTGGCGGCGGCGATGGCGAGAATGCCCGAGCCGGTGCCGAGATCTAAAATCCGCTCCGGCCGGTGGTGCTTTATGAGGTCTTCCAGCGTGACCAGGCAGCCGCGGGTGGAGTTATGCTCGCCAGTGCCGAAGGCGAGGCCAGCATCCAGCGTGATGGTAATGCGCCCAGGCCGTACAGGCTCCTGAATATGCGTACCGCGTATGGCGAATCGGCGGCCGATGAGTTGTTCCGGGAAGGCCTGCTGGGTGCGGGCCAGCCAGCCGCCAACGGGCACCAGCCCGCGCGTGATCTCAGGCGAAAAGCCGGAGACCATCTCGGCGATCATCAAGGCGGCGGCAAGGTCTTCCTCATACTCGCCGCGTTCTTTTACACCTTGTAAATCCCATTCATCCGCGTCCTCGTCGTGATAGAACGACACAGCACGGCAGACGCTGGAAAGAGCGGCCTCGAAAGTTTCCATCACTTCGGCGGGCACGCGCAGCGCAATGCAGTCCAGAACTTCCTCAGCCATCCTGGCGTTCCACGAAACGGTCCAGCACGCGTTTTTCTCCTGAGGTTTCGAAATTGATATCCAGCCGGTCGCCCTCCGCGGCAACGACGCGGCCATAGCCGAATTTCTGGTGGAACACCCGCGCGCCGACGGGAATTTTATTGGTATGCACAAGGCGGACTTGCGCCCCCCCGGCATCCGAGCGGCGGGCTTGCACGGGAAATTGCACGATGGCCGCCGGGCCGCGCGGCTTTTGCGGCTGCGCGGAGCCGGAACGGCGGATGACGTCCTCCGGCAGTTCTTCAATGAAGCGACTGGGGATGGAGCTTTGCCAGTTGGCGTAGATGCGCCTGTTGGCGGCGTGCAGGATGATGGCGCGTTGCTTGGCACGGGTTATGCCGACATAAGCTAGGCGGCGTTCTTCCTCCAGGCTTTTATTGCCGCCTTCATCCAGGCTGCGCTGATTGGGGAACACGCCTTCTTCCCAGCCGGGGAGAAACACCGTGTCGAATTCTAGTCCCTTGGCGCCGTGCAGCGTCATCATCGAAACCTTCGCATCGTTGCCTTGCGTCTCGATTTCCGTGACAAGCGCAACATGTTCCAGGAATTGCGCCAGCGTTTCAAAATCCGCCAAGGCGCGAGAAAGCTCTTTCAGGTTTTCCAAGCGCCCTGGTGCATCGGGTGATTTATCCGCCTTCCACATCGCGAGATAGCCGCTTTCCTCAAGCAATGCTTCCAACGCGACCACGGGGCCCTGGGTTTTAAGACGGCCGCGCCAGGCTTCGAATTGTTCGATCAGCCCGCGCAGGGTGGCGCCGAGCTTGCCTTTGAAACCATCCTCGCCGACGAGCTTCACCATCGCATCGTGCAGAGACATATTTGCCGCACGCGCGGTTTCATGAAGGTTGCGCATCGCGCTTTCTCCCACGCCGCGCTTAGGAAGGTTAACAATCCGCTCGAAGGCCAGATCATCAGACGGCTGAGCGAGCACGCGTAAGTAAGCGATGGCATCGCGAATTTCCTGGCGCTCATAGAAGCGCAAGCCGCCGACGATGCGATAGGGCACGCCAAGCATCAGCAGGCGTTCTTCAAAAGCGCGAGTCTGGGAGCCTGCGCGCACCAGAATGGCGATCTCGTTCAGGGAATGGCCAGAACGCCAGAGCGATTCGATGCGGCCACCCACGTTGCGGGCTTCCTCTTCAGAATCCCACAAGGAAACTACTTCAATCTTTTCTCCCTCGGCATTTTTGCGTCCAGCATGAAGGGTTTTGCCAAGCCGTCCTGCATTATGGGAGATTAGATGTGAGGCAGCGGCAAGAATGGGCTGGGTGGAGCGGTAATTTGCCTCCAGCCGGACGATTTTTGCACCCGGAAAATCCCGTTCAAATTTCAAGATGTTTTCAATCTCGGCACCGCGCCAGCTATAGATGCTCTGGTCGTCATCGCCGACACAGCAGATGTTTCTGTGCCCTTGGGCCAGCAGCCGCAGCCAGTAATATTGCACCAGATTGGTGTCCTGGTACTCATCCACCAGAATATAGCGGAAGGCGCGGTGATAATGGGCCAGCACCTCGGGGTCGGTTTTTAAGAGATGCACCATCAGCAGCAGCAGGTCGCCGAAATCCACAGCGTTGAGCTGGCGCAAGCGGATTTGGTAGGAGGCGTAGAATTCCTCGGCGCGGCCATTCGCGAAGTCGGTGCTTTCGCTGACGGGAATTTCGCCAGGCATGAAGCCTTTGTCTTTCCAGCGCTGGATCTGCGCCATCAGCGCATTGGGCGGCCAGCGTTTGAAATCGATCCGCGCGGCTTCCAAAATCTGCTTGAGCAGGCGGAGCTGATCATCCGTATCCAGAATCGAAAAGGAACTCGTCAGCCCGACGCGCTCGGCGAAGCGGCGCAGCATGCGGGCGCAGAGCGAATGGAAGGTGCCAAGCCATAACCCCTCCACCGGCCCGCCCATGATCTTGGCCACGCGCTCGCGCATTTCCCGCGCGGCTTTGTTGGTGAAGGTGACGGTGAGGATCTGGTTGGGAAAGGCTTTGCGGCTAAGCAGGATATGGGCAAAGCGGGTGGTGAGCACGCGGGTTTTGCCGGTCCCAGCACCCGCCAGCACAAGCACTGGCCCTTCTGTACTCTCTACCGCTTCGCGTTGGGCGGCATTCAGCCCGTGCAGATAATCACTCAAGCGGCGGGGGCCTCTGGCTTCACGCCGAGGATCCGGGCGATGGCGTAGGTGAGATCCGGGCGGTTGAGGGTGTAGAAATGGAACTCATCAATGCCGTTGGCCTGGAGCAGGCGCACCTGCTCCGCCGCCACTGCCGCAGCTACCATGCGCCGGGTTTCCACATCGTCGTCCAGCCCCTCGAACATGCTGGCCATCCAGTTTGGCACCGAGGTGCGGCACGCTTCAGCAAATTTCTGCGCCTGGGTAAAGTTTGTCACCGGCAGAATGCCGGGCACGATCGGCGCGGTGATGCCCGCGGCCAAGGCGCGGTCCAGAAAACGCAGGAAGACCGCGTTGTCGAAGAACACCTGAGTGATGGCGCGGGTGGCTCCGGCATCGAGCTTACGCTTTAAATTGTCCAGATCCGCCTCGGGGCTGGAGGCCTTGGGGTGGGTTTCCGGGTACGCGGCAACAGAAATTTCGAAATCCGCGACCTTCTTCAGCCCTTCCACCAAATCTGCCGCGAAAGCATAGCCACCGGGATGCGGTGCATAGGTTTCGCCATTGGGAGCATCCCCGCGCAGGGCGACGATATGCTTTACCCCCGCTGCCCAATAACGCTCAGCCACCTCGTTCACCGCCTCTTTGGTAGCGCCGACACAGGTGAGATGCGCGGCCGGGGTGAGGGCGGTTTCCTTGACGATACGAAGTACCGTGGCGTGGGTGCGCGCTTGCGTGGAGCCGCCAGCGCCATAGGTCACGGAGACGAAATCTGGCCGCAGCGTGGCCAGCCGCTCGATGCAGCTCCACAGCTGGGTTTCCAGAGCCGGGGTTTTGGGTGGGAAGAACTCGAACGAAATGGCCGGCGGGGCGGCATCGTCGCGCGCGGGTAGCGGCGCGATCCGCTCGGCCTGCGCCCAGCGCTCCAGAGTACGGCGGACAGGGGAATGGGTCATATTGGCAAGCTCCGTGAGCCGCGTTAGGTGGCAGGCTGGAGCGGGTTACGCAAGTGGCAAGGAGGTCACAGCCCAGGTATACCTCTGTTCGCCTAGTTGACGCCAGGATAATGACACACACATTGGGAAATGCCGCCGTATGGTTGGCCCGCAAGCTGAGGAGGGCTTAGGGATGACGACAAAGCTGAAACACCGGCTTAGATTTGGCTTGGCCACGAGCATCCCGGCGCTGGCCCTGGCCGGGGTACTGGCAGGCTGCGCCACCGCGCCGCCGAAATCCGACACGGCGGATTATCAGGCTTATCAGCAGCTCAACGACCCGCTGGAGCCCACCAATCGAGTGTTTTTCAAGGTGAACAACACGCTCGACACTTACGTGATGAAGCCGGTGGCCAAGGGCTATGTGGACATTACCACCCAGGGCATCCGCAACCATGTGACGGATTTCACCTCCAATATTGGTGAGCCCGCACGTATGCTGAACTTCATGGCCGAGGGGTACCCGACGGATGCGGGTACCTCGCTGGTACGCTTCTTGGTGAATTCCACCGTGGGCATTGGCGGGATTTTCGACCCGGCCGCCGCCATCGGCTACCCCAAGACTGACACGGATTTCGGCATCACCCTTGCCAGCTGGGGCGTGCCTGCCGGGCCGTATCTGTATCTGCCCGCGTTCGGCCCCTCCGGTGTCCGCGATGTGTGGAAATATCCGGTGGAATGGTTCGCCACGCCGATCGAGGCAGCCCCCGCTAGCGCCGCGCTCAGCGATTTCGGCTATTCGCAGACGGGGATCGACCTGATCAACACCCGAGCTACCTATTTACAGCCGATCGACCAGATCAACGCGACAGCTCTGGACCCCTATGCCACATTCCGGAGTCTTTATCGCCAATCTCGTGCCTCAGAGTTGCAGCAGATTCAGCAGCGTGACAGCCGAACCTGGCCGGATTGGTACCACCAGACGGCCCAATGAGGATTAAAGGACAGACCATGTATTTCCGCCGCTTCATTCTGGGGGCAATCGCTTCCGTACCGATGCTCGCCGTATTGGCGGGCACTGCCCATGCCTTATCGCCGAATGCGGCCAAGAGCTTCATCACCCAGTCTGGCCAGAAGCTCGTCGCTATCGTGAATGGTGCCGACTCGCAGGGCCAGAAGGCCAGCCAGCTTCGTGATCTGGTCAACCAGATCGTCGCCGTGGACCAAGTGGGGGATTATGTACTTGGCCGCTACATCAACGTCGCTACGCCGGCGCAGAAGCAGCAGTTTCAGGCGCTGTTTCACCAGCTTTTGAGCTACAATATTACCTACCAGATCAAGGCCTACCAGGGCGTCACGTTCACCGTGAACAGCGCGACGCCGCAGGGCGATGACGTGCTGGTGGACACGACGGTGACCGCGCCGGAGAAATCTCCCGCTGATGTCGGCTGGGTGGTCAAAGATGAAGCCGGACAGCCGAAAATTATTGACGTGATCGTGGCGGGGACCAGCCTGCGCATTACCACCCGCAATGATTACGCAGGTGTGATAACTGATAACGGCGGTCAGGTTTCCGCATTGCTCAACGCCATGCAGAACCAGATATCCAAGATCGCCGCAGCGCAATAACAGCGCAGTAAGAGCGGGATTTGAAAAGGGGCCGGTTGGCCCCTTTTTTATGGCATTGCCGCACCGGAGCCATCCCCCGGCGCCGTGGGCGGAGGGGCGGGCGGGTTAAGCAGCTTGTTCCAGTCCAGCGCTGGCATGTCTGCGGTTTTCTGACCGTTTATCATGATGCCATCCTTGCCGTAGACGGTGTTCGCCGTCAGTACCTGGCCGCCCGATTGGGTGGTGGAGAGATAGGGCGAAAACCGTGCCTGGAACTG
>JAKBCD010000089.1 GCA_021808205.1 Pseudomonadota bacterium
TCCCGCTGTTCGGCGCTGGAAAGCGGGCCCATGTCGGTGGTTTTGTCCATGGGGTCTCCGGCTTTCACCGCGCGCATCGCGGCGGTGAACTGCGCCTTGAACCGGTCATAGATATCCGCGTGCACGATCATCCGCTTGGCGCAGATGCAGGACTGCCCGGTATTTTGAGTGCGGGCCTTCACGGCCGCTTTCACGGCTTCGTCAAGATTGGCGGAGGGCATCACGATGAACGGATCGGACCCGCCAAGCTCCAGCACCACTTTTTTCAATTGCTGCCCGGCCTGTGCGGCCACGGCGGCACCCGCACCTTCGCTGCCGGTTAATGTCACCGCCGCCACCCGCGGGTCGGCGATGATTCCCGCCACGGCTTTCGAGCCGATGGCGAGGTTGAGGAACAGCCCGGCCGGCGCGCCGGCTTGCAGCACCACTTCTTCCATCAGCGCCGCCGTGCCCTGCACCGCGCTGGCGTGCTTCAACAGTGCCACATTGCCCGCAAGAATGGTGGGAGCCAGAAACCGCACCACCTGCCAGAGCGGAAAATTCCAGGGCATGATGGCCAGCACCGGCCCCAGCGGCAGGAATTTGATCTCGGCGCGGCCGCCCGTACTCAAACCGTAATTCGCGCCCTGCAGCATCGCTGGACCCGCTTGGGCGAAGTGACGGAAACAGGCAATGCATTTTTCCACCTCGGCCACGGCGGACACATAGGTTTTGCCCATCTCCATGGTGGCCTGGCGGGCCAGGCGGTGTTTGTTTTCTTCAAACGCCACGGCAATGCGGCCCAGCAGGGCGGTGCGCGTCTGCAGCGTCTCGCGCCGCCAGCGGTGAAATATGGTAGTGGCCAAAGCCAGTTTTTCGTCGATCTGAGCCGGGCTCAGCTCGTCATATCGGGCGATTTCCTGTCCTGTCGCCGGGTTCACGGTTTTAAGCATCTTGGTCCCCTTGTTGCGATCCGGCGCTAGACATGGGCGCGGCCGGTTTTTCGCGCAAGCGGGGCATGGATAATCCCGCCGTGCGGCGGGATTATCCGGCTGGGTTCGTCAGGTTTTCTGCAGGCCGAATTCGCCCGCTTCCATGTCGTGCTCCAGCCCCAGCAGGGTTTGGGGCATACGGTATTTCAGCAGCACAAACCACGCCAGCCCAACCAGCATGTACAGCGCGAAGCCGTAGGGAAAGTAGTTATAGGGCGCGGCGGGTACAGGGTACACGCTGCCCACCAGCGAGAGAAACATCAGCACCGTGCCGAGCCCGCCCATGACGTAGTCCCAGGCCGTGGCACTACCCAGCTTTCTCAGCAAGGCAGGTGCGGCGGCAGAGCAGGCCATATAGACCAGGATGAAGCCGAAGCTGGCGATGGTGCCGAAATACCCCAGAAGGTCCGTATAGGCATGGAAGCTGAAGATGGCGCAGACGATGAAATTGAGCCCGCAGCCGATGCTGACGGCCACATGCGGGGTTTTGTGGTTGCCATGCACCAGCCCGACGCTGCGATGCATGAGCTGATAGCGCCCCAGGGAAAACAGCATCCGGCTGAAGGCGTTAATGGAGGCCAGCGCGCAGGCAAAGCAGCTGATGGCGGCGCCGATATAGATGACCAGCGTGAGAATTTCGCTCTTGCCGGAGACGAGATCGTTCATCGGCCCGGTGCTGGCGCCGAGTGTGGTGGCATTATCCCCAAAGCCCTGGGTGATGATGTAAGTGGTGACGATGAAGAAGATGCCCGCGATGATGGGGGTAAGAATGACCGCGCGAGGAATGACGCGGTGCGGATTGCGGGTTTCCTTGCCCAGCGTGGCCGAGCTTTCAAAGCCCACATAGGAGAAGATGCCAAACACAATGGCCTGTGCCACCGAGGCAAAGGACGCGCCTTGCAGCGTGTCCTGCTTCACATCCAGGCTGAAGCCATGCGCCTGCCAGGAGATAAAGCAGACGATGAGGATGATGGTCATCGAGATCGCCTCGATGGTAAGGCCGACGCGCGAGGAAATACGGATATCACGCACCGCCAGCAGCCACACGCCAAGCGAAATAACCAGAAAGATTAAGGCGCGCGGTAGCAGCGGCGCGCCAAAAGCGGAGAGGATGTCTTGCAGGAACAGCCCGGTGGCGGCGGTGAGCGCCATGGCGGTGAAGAGATAGGCCGCCAACATCGCCCAACCGGAAAGTATACCCCAGCTTGGCCCCAGCCCGCGCGATACATAAATGAAAAACGAACCGGCAGCGGATATTTTAGACGCGAGCTTGCCGATATTCACACCGATGATGACGAGCGCGATGGTGGCCAGCACATAAACCAGCCACGACGCCGTACCCGCCATACCCGCCACCACCGCCACCGCAATGGCTGGCGTGAGGGTGGGCGAAACATTGGCGACAGACTGCCCCAACGCTTCGAGAAACGATAAGCTATCTTTCCGCAACTCTGACATCGGACCTATTCTCCTTGGGGCAATCCGCTAAAAAATTTCCTTAAAGGCAAATTTTTTTATTTTACGGACAAATCCGATTCAAGCGGAAAAAACCGAGAATCGCGCCACCTCAGCCGAGATGGCATAAATTATAACCGTCGTTCGATACAATTTTGTGCTAAGTGGCAATTGAAACGGCTGAGACGGCGGCGGGGCGGCGGGGCGGATGCCGGAGTGGTGTGGGCACGGGCTTTTGCGCGGGCGTTGCTTGCACGGCCCTGCCGGTTGAGACATGGTGGCGCCAACTCAGGAAAATGCGCGGGCGGATGGCAAGGCATGAGCGGCGAACATGATTTACTGACAATTACGACGCCGTTGCCGGAGACGAGCTTCGGCATCGCCTCCATTAATGGGTCGGAACGGTTGAGCCGGCCGTTTCTATACAATATCCAGCTTCATTCCGGCAGCGTGCTGCTGGACCCGAATACCTTGCTCGACAAACCAGTGACCGTGGCGATTGCCACGCCGGTAAGCGGCGGCGCCCCCGCGCGCTATATAAACGGCATCGTCTGCGCGGTGCGGCAGCTTCCCTCGCAATCCACGGCGTTGTGGCAATATGAAATCACCGTGGTGCCGAAGCTGTGGTTCCTGGAGCAGACGAAGGACTGCCGGTTTTATCAGAAACAATCCGTGCTCGATATTATAAAATACGTACTCGGCAAGTTTGGCGTTACCATAAGCGACAAGACTACGGGCTCCTTTCCCGTGCGCGATTACGTGGTGCAGTTTAACGAATCGTATTTGCACTTCATCCAGCGGTTGATGGAAGATGCAGGTATTTTCTATTTCTTTACCCATTCTGATGGTGCGCATACGATGGTGCTGGCCAATGCCAATACCGCGTTTGTGGATATTGACGAGCCGCCGCTTAGCCTGGACGAGACCAATGCCGGGTTTGGCGTGCTTAACAGCTGGCACCGGGTGGACCGTACGGCCCTGGGCAGTGTGCGGACAGATGATTACAATCCCGAGACAGATCAGCTTCAGCCTGGCGCTATATCCGGAACGGAACCAACTGTTCTGCAGGCCTCTGCCGCCGCGCAGCGCACGCATTATGCATGGCCGGCCAGGCGTGGCGTAGCCGCCGATGCGAGCACACTGGCGAAAAGCCAGATGCTGGCAGCCGAGGCCGGGGCGCAGCTTTACACAGGTTCCGGCCAGGTAGCTGACCTTGTCGCGGGCGGCAAATTCACGCTGGTGAACGACCCGGGCGGCGCCGGTACGGAATATGTTATCAAGTCTCTCTCTTACCATATCACCGATAACCAGGCGGGCGGGGGCGCAGGCCACCGCGCCGCCATCGCCGCCAGCATCATCGCGTTTCCGTCGAAGATCACCTACCAGGAGGAAACCACCTTTCTGCCGCCGGTCATGGCGGGCATGTACAGCGCCGTTGTCATCGGGCCGAGCGGCGAGGAGATCTACACGGATGATCTCGGCCGCATCCAGGTGCAGTTCCCCTTCGACCATGAAGGCGACATCACCACGGATAAAACGCTCTGGGTGAGGGTGATGCAGGGGTGGTCAGGCAATAACTGGGGCACGCAATATATTCCGCGTATCGGCATGGAGGTTGTGGTCGCCTTCCTGGAAGGCGATGTGAACCGCCCGGTGGTGGTGGGCTGCCTGTTTAACGGCAACAACAAGCCAGTTTTCGCGGCTGCCGAGAAGAACAAAAGCGGGCTGCGCACACGTTCCACCATGCAGGGTGGCACCGCCAATTTCAGCGAATTCTCGATTGATGACACCAAGGGCAGCGAGGCCGTTTACCTGCACGCGGAAAAAGACCTGAATATCGAGGTCGAAAACAACCGCAGCGTCACCGTCACCAAGGACGAGACGGTGAAGATCGACGGCAAGAAAACAGACACGGTAAAGGGCGATTACGCCACCACCGTTTCACAGGGCAATGAATCGCTGACGGTGAGCCAGGGCACGATCACGCACAGCGCCGCGCAGTCCATCACGCTGAAGGTGGGAGGGAATTCCATCAAGATCGACACATCATCGATCACTCTGACGGTGGGCGGCAGCACTGTGAAGCTCACCGCTTCCGAAGTGGACGTGACCGGTATACAGGTCAAAGTCACCGGCCAGGCGCAAACAGCGGTGAAAGGTGCCATCGTTCAGGTTTCGGGCGATGGTATGCTGGAGCTTAAGGGCGCCATGACCATGATTAATTCTTGAGCCAGGGAGGGAGAACAAGATGAGTGCTACAACTCAAGATAAATTGTCCGTCACCGCCCTGGCTTTGGTGCTGAAGCGCGCTGCCCTGCCGGAAGCGGCGCTGGGATGCACGGCAGGATTGGCAAACGTGAGGGATGTGGTGGCGGCCCTTGCCCAGGCGGGGTTTGGCATAGAGGCAACACGGGTGCTGGCACATGCGCTGCCAAAGCGTGAAGCCGTGTGGTGGGCCTGTATGTGCGCGGGCCACACCGCCCCGGCGGATCTGCCCGAGGCCGACCGCAAGGTGCGCGATCTGGCGGAAAGCTGGGTACGCCAGCAGAGTAAGGAATTTGCCCGCGCGGCGATGGACGAAGCCAAGCGCACCGGCTTTCAGAGCCCGGAAGCCTGGGCCGGTGTGGCGGCGTTCTGGAGCGGTGACTCACTGGCCCCGGCGGATGCCCCCATTGTGCCGCCGCCGCCGCACCTTACCGGCATTGCCGTGGCCGGGGCCGTGGCGCTGGCTTCGGTGCGTTTGGATGCCGCGCGCCAGCCCCGCCGCCTTGCCCTGTTCCTGCAATCGGCCCAGGATATTGCGGCAGGTGGCCCGGGCCGCCTGCCCGCGGAGGATTCATGAGCCTCACCCTTACCGTATTGCGCTGCCCGGATGCGGTGCCACCGGAAACCAGGCAGATTTCCGGCGGTGAATTCCGCATCGGCCGCGGGCCGGATAACGACTGGATCATGCCGGACCCGGATCGGCTGCTCTCAAAACGCCATTGCGTGATCGCGTTTCGCAATGGCGGCTGGGCGATTGCGGATATCAGTACCAATGGCACCTATCTCAACGGCGATGCTGAGCCGGTTGGCAATGGCCAGATCCGCGAGCTGCGCGATGGTGACAGGATTCGTTTCGGCGCCTATGAGATCGAAGCGAGAGTGGCCGAGGCGCCGGGGTTTGGCGTCTCCAGCTTTGGCAAAAGCAGCTCGCCGTTTGACGACCCGTTTGGCGGCGATGTGTTCGCGCCCGCACCCGCCCCGTCCTCCAGCGGTTTCACCAGCGCGGCCTTCGGGGCGGATGACCCGCTATTCGGTGCGCCGCCACGCCCGGCTTCGGTACGGATGCCAGAGCAATTCGATCCCCTGGCCGGGCCGGAGACGGATTTTTTCGGCACACCAACGCAGCCAGACCATACGCCCTCCTTCAGCGACGCGTTCCAGCCGCCACCGGCACGGCAGACACTGCCAGAGGATGACGATTGGGACCTCTCACCCCTGCCCGCGCAGCAGCCAGCGCCCAGGCCCGCGCCGCCCCCGGCGCAGGAAGCATGGGCGCCATCCGCGCCATTGCCGCCCCGCCCCGCGCCAGAGGCCAACCCGTTTGCCGAGGTGGCAGATAGCCGCCCCATGCCGCCAGCGCCCACGCCCGCCCCCACGCCGATGCCATCGCAAGGTGCGCCAGTGGGTGATGCGCTGCTGGCCGCCTTTTTGCGCGGCGCCGGGCTGGAAGCCGCCACACCCGCCAACCCCGAGGCGCTGATGACCGCACTGGGCGGCACCTTCCGGGCGCTGGTTTCCGGCATCCGCCAGGCGCTGATCGCGCGCGCCGCCATAAAAGGTGAATTCCGGATCGAGCAGACGATGATCCGCGCCCGGGGCAACAACCCGCTGAAATTCTCCGCCGATGATGACGACGCGCTGACGGCACTTCTGGGGCTCGGACGGCGGGTGGATATGGGGCCGGACGCGGCGGTGAGCGATGCGCTGCGCGACATGCGCCTGCACGAGCTGGCCACCATGGCAGCCATGCAGGACGCGGTGCGCGCGCTGCTGGCGCTGCTGGACCCGGCCAAGCTGCAAGCCGATGGCGGCATGGCGCTGCTGCCCGCGCAGAAAAAAGCCCGCGCCTTCGAGGCTTATGAAAAACTTCATGAAACCATCACCCGCGCGCTGGCCGATGATTTTGACAGCGTGTTCGGAAAATCTTTTGCACGCGCCTACGAAACCGCTTTGCGCGAAATTAGCGCCAAGGAGCCGTGATGAAGAAATACGCCATCCTTGCAATGGTTCTGGGGCTCGCCGGGTGCGCCTCGCCGCCACCGCCGCCACCCGTGCTCACGCTCAACATCGTCGGCAGCGCCGGGCAGAACCCCAATGCCGCCGGGCAAGGTAATGCCGTGGCGGTGCGGGTCTATCAGCTTGCCGCCACGGGCAAATTTCAATCCGCTGATTATTACACACTCACGGGCAGTGAAAGTGCTGCTTTGGGAACCGAGGAGCTAGGCGCTTCCGCGCAATACATCGTCTCGCCCGGCCAGAAGCTGACCGAAACGATCAACCTGACCCCCGGCGCCACCAATGCCGGTGTGGCCGTGTTGTTTCAGGATATCAACCATTCGA
>JAKBCD010000090.1 GCA_021808205.1 Pseudomonadota bacterium
GCCAGCATTGGGGCAAAGAAACGGCGCATCATGCGGCCTCCATCATCGTTACCAGCGGCGTGAGCACCAGAAAGTGGAAAAAGAACCAGAAGGTGAGCAGCTCAGGCAGCAGCGCCCCCATGGGGAAAGCCGTGACATAGCCCAACGCCAGCACATCCAGCCCCAAGAGCCAGGTGAGCGCCGCATAAACCCTGCCTGGGGCAGCGCCTTTTGAACGGTCCAGCCAGGGCAGCGCATAAAGCAGCGCCACCGCCACGATAACAGCCCAGACCTGCCCTAAAACACCCGGAAACGCCCCTGCCAGCCCGGCGATGGGGGTAAGATACCAAGGCCAGGAAACAACCGGTATGGCCATGTTGCCGGCCGGGATGGTGCTTTGCGCCCCCTGCCCCCAATGCGGCGCAAAGCCGAGCAAAACCGAGAACACCAGCGCCAGCGCCGCCAGCGCCGCGAAATATTGCGACGCATACACCGGCCAAAACGGCACCACGCGCCCCCGTGGCGCTGGCCGCGCCTTTCTGGCGGCGGCGCAGGCCATCCAGATGACCCAACCCGCGCAAAGCGCCAGCAGCACATGAAACACCAGCAGCCGCGCCAGCGTGGCGCCGCCTGGCGCAGCACCCAGAAACCACATCGCCACCGCGCCCGGAAAGCCGGCGAGCCCCATGGCGGCGTTGCTGGCGCCGAACAAGGATGCGTACCCGCCCGCGCCACCGTTCAGCACAAAGCCCAGCCAGCCGGTGAGCAGCAGCACCGCCAGCAGCTTCACCCAGAGCATCCAGGCGAATTCAGCCGGCGCACGGTAGCCGCGCACCAGCAACAGGCGGAACAAATGCAGGTACAACAGCGCGAAGATGAGGCTGGCACCGGTTTGGTGATACCCAAGCACCACCCAGCCACCACGCACCTCCCGCGTGATGCCTTGTAGCGAAGCATAGGCGTGCCAGGGATTGTAATAAACGCTTATCACCGCGCCCGAGGCCAGCAGCAGCGCCAGCAGCGCGCCCAGCAATACAGGCAAGGCGGCAAGCCAGGAGGCGCCCGGCGCCCGGCCCTCGCGCATCACCCCACATACACAGCCCAGGCCGGGTACGCGTGCCGCCAGCCAGCCTTGCTTTGCTTCCGTTTGCATCCGCGCCCCCTTAGCCAAGCTGAATCTGAGCATCGTCGATAAAGGCGAAGCGCGGAATCGGGAGATTGCGCTTTGCCGGGCCGGAGCGCACGCGCCCCAGCACGTCGTACTGGCTGCCGTCGCACGGGCAAATCCAGCCATCGTAACGGCCATGCGGGCCAGAGGGGCTGTTGCCCTCCAGCTCACAGGGGATGCCGGTATTCAGCCCCACCACCACCACAAAATGCCCGTTGCCAGGCGCAACGCGGGCGGAGAGTTCCGCCGGGTCTGGCAGATCGGTCATCGCCACCACCTCGGCATCGGCAATCTGCTGGTCGGTCAGCCGCCGGATCAAAACCGGCATCCCCGCCCAGTATATTTTTTTGGCGCTGTTCTCGGGGATGTCCGACACGGTAATGACCGGCCGCGCCTGGGCCTCTCCGGCGGCGCCGGGGTTCAGCGCGTCGATCAACGGCCAGACAACCGAGGCCGCCCCGACGGCACCGCCCGCCATGGCAAGGATTCGCAAAAAATCGCGCCGACCGGCTTCGTCTGGCACGGCTCCTGGCTTTGCTGTTGATTCAGCCATGTTTCGCTCCCTGGAAGATGTTCTCTCCCCTGAAACGCAGCGTGGCGGCAGTCCAGAAAAATTTCAAGAGTGGATTGACCCTGACGCATGGCCTAAACCGGCCGCATGAACAGTTTACCCCCGCATGAGAGATTAAAGCCCGAGGCCACCGCCTGGTTTGCGGCGCTACGGGGGCGCATTTGCGCCGAACTTGAAGGGGTGGAGCAACATGCCGGGCCAAACCCTGGCCGGTTTCTCCGCACCGCATGGGACAGGCCCGGCGGTGGCGGCGGCGAGATGAGCGTGCTGCGCGGGCAGGTGTTTGAGAAAGCCGGGGTGAATATTTCGGTGGTGGAAGGGGAGTTCACGCCGGATTTCGCGGCGCGAATGCCGGGTACTGAAGCCGGAGCAAAATTTTGGGCGGCGGGGATCTCGCTTGTCATCCATCCGCGCAGCCCAAAAATTCCGGCAGTGCACATGAATACCCGCATGATCGTAACCGCCAAGGGCTGGTTTGGCGGCGGCGGAGACCTAACCCCCCTGCAGCCCGGCACGCCGCAGGCTGCGGAGGATGCCGCGTTTTTTCATGCCGCCTACAAGGCCGCCTGCGACAGGCACGACCCCGCCTATTACCCGAAATTCAAAGCATGGTGCGATGAGTATTTCTACCTGCCGCACCGGAGCGAGCCGCGCGGCGCTGGCGGGATTTTCTATGATTATCTGGACAGCGGCAGCGCGGAGGCGGATTTTGCCTTCACGCGGGATGTGGGTGAAGCGTTTCTGGCCGCCTACCCAGAGATCGTCCGCCGGCGGATGCATGAAGGCTTCACACCAGATGAGCGCGAGGCCCAGCTGATTCGCCGCGGGCGGTATGTGGAGTTCAATTTGCTCTACGACCGGGGAACAATGTTCGGGCTGAAAACCGGCGGCAATACGGAAGCGATCCTGATGTCTATGCCGCCTGAGGTAAAATGGCCGTAACGGCTGGCCGCCACGTTAGATCGCCAAGGCAATTCGGTCTGATGTCATCCGGCTCTACGGCGCGATGCCGATTCCACCCGGAGAGATGACAATGGAAGGTGGCGGCGCCACGTAAAAGGTTGGTGGCGGGGGCGCATAATAAACCGGCGGCGGGGGTGGTGCGTAATAAACCGGCGGCGGAGGCGGCGGCGCGTAATAAGCTGGGGGCGGCGCAGCATAAACCGGCGCGGGCGGCCCCCATACAGGCGCAGGGCCCATGTAGCCATAGCCGGGGCCCCAGCCAGCAAACCAATGCCAGTGGTGGCCATCATCCCACCAGCCATGGTCTTGCCAATGTTCGTTGGGCTGGCCACCCCAACGGCCGCCATCTCCGCCGCCCCAGCCGCCACTGTCATGGCCGTGGTTGTCCCAATCCGCCAGAGCCGGTACGGCGCCCGCGGCCGCCACGCCTGCCGCCACCATGAAACCTAACAGCAATTGCCTTACTCGCATGGGTTTCACCCTTTTTCCGCTTTCATGAGATATGGGGTGCGCCGTGCGGCAATTCGATGCCGCAAGCAGGGCAGAACCATGGCGCCCGCCTATATTCATCAAATTTATTAAAATCATGAAGATTCAAATTTATTAAAATCATGAAGATAAAGCAAAAATCTCTTGCGAAACCAGGAAGAATGACTCAAGACTCGGGGAACAGTAATTTTTAGTCGCTTTGTCAAGGATCCGTTTTGCTTCGTGCCCTGAAATATCGCCTGCGGGGGTTGATCGCGCCATCTGTGTTTCTGGCGCTCACCTACTATTTCGGCTGGAACGCCGTGCATGGCGAAAGCGGGCTGGAAGCCCAGGCCGCGCAGCGGCAGCAATTACAGGCCGCACAGAGCCAGCAAGCCGCAGTGCACAAAACCCTGCTGATGTGGCAGACGAAAGTGGCGGCCCTTTCGGGGCAGAGCATCCAGCCGGACATGCTGAACGAAGAGGCACGCGAAGTGCTGAATCTGGCGAACCCGAACGACCTGGTTATTGATCTGCCGCAACAAAAAACCTCCGACTGATCGTTTCCTTATTTCTGGCGGGCACGGCATGGGCGCAGCCTCAGCGCGGCAGGATTGAAATTTTATTTCGCGCGCCGACTTCACATCGGCGGAAACCAGAACAAATTAACCAGTTTTCAGTTAATTTACTTTTTTGCGCTTACAAGAAAGAGGTTTGCCAATCTTCTCTTGCGCGTTGCGGCAAGTTCAGCCTAGCTGCCACCGGAGCAAGCACAAACCCGGGAGCCAAGACACATGGCCGCAAGCCCTGACAAAGCCAGGAAAGCCACAAAAAAACCCGCTGACGCGATGAGCATGGAAGAATTGTTGAACGCCTATGAGCGGATGCTGCTGATTCGCCGCTTCGAGGAGAAGGCCGGGCAGCTTTACGGCATGGGGCTCATCGCCGGGTTCTGCCATCTCTATATCGGGCAGGAAGCCGTTGTTGTGGGGATGCAGCATTGCCTGAAAGATGGTGACGAGGTCATCACCTCCTACCGCGACCATGGCCATATGCTGGCCTGCGGCATGGACCCGAAAGGCGTGATGGCGGAACTGACCGGGCGCATCGGCGGCTATTCCAAGGGCAAGGGCGGCTCAATGCACATGTTCAGCAAGGAGAAGGGCTTCTTCGGCGGGCATGGCATCGTGGGGGCGCAGGTGTCTTTGGGCACCGGTCTTGGCTTCTCCAACTGGTACCGTGAGAACGACAATGTGAGCCTAACCTATTTCGGCGAGGGCGCTTCCAACCAGGGGCAGGTTTACGAGAGCTATAATCTGGCGGCGCTGATGAAGCTGCCGGTGGTGTTCGTTATCGAAAACAACCGCTACGCCATGGGTACGTCGGTGGAGCGCGCCACAGCCTCCACCGACCTTTCCCACAACGCAACGCCATGGGGTATGCCAAGCCTGGCGGTGGATGGCATGGACGTGCTGGCCGTGAAGGCGGCCGGCGAGCAGGCGGTGGCGCATTGCCGCGCCGGCAAGGGGCCGTTTCTGCTGGAGATGAAGACCTACCGTTATCGCGGGCATTCGATGTCTGACCCCGCGAAATACCGCACCCGCGAGGAGGTGCAGAAAATGCGCGCCGAGCATGACTGCCTGGACAGCGCCAGGAAGAGGCTGGAGGAGCTGGGCGTGAGCGAAACGGAACTGAAGACACTCGACGACGGCATTAAGGCGCGCGTGCAGGAGGCGGCGGATTTCGCGCAGACCTCGCCGGAGCCAGACCCGGCCGAACTTTATACCGACGTGCTGGTGGAGGGCTAAGCGCCATGACCGATATTCTGATGCCCGCCCTCTCCCCCACCATGACCGAGGGCACGCTCGCCAAATGGCTTAAAAAAGTGGGCGATGAGGTGAAATCGGGCGATGTGATCGCCGAAATTGAGACCGACAAGGCAACCATGGAAGTGGAAGCCGTGGACGAGGGCACCCTGACCGCGATTCTGGTGCCGGAAGGCACCGAGGGCGTGGCGGTGAACGCCGTGATCGCCAAGCTGAATGGCGGCGCCGAGGCCGCGCAGCCAGCCCCGGCCCCAGCACCCAAGGCCGAGGCGCCGGCACCCAAGGCGGAAGCACCAAAACACCACGCCCCCGCACCAGCGCTGCTGGAGAAAGACTGGGGCAAAACCAAAACCATGACCGTGCGCGAGGCTCTGCGCGAGGCCATGGTGGTTGAGATGCGCGCCGATAAGGACGTGTTCCTGATGGGTGAGGAAGTGGCGCAGTATCAGGGCGCTTATAAAATCAGCCAGGGCATGTTGGACGAGTTCGGCCCCCGCCGCGTGATCGACACGCCGATCACCGAGCATGGCTTCACTGGCATGGCCGTGGGTGCGGCGATGAACGGGCTGAAGCCGATCCTGGAGTTCATGACTTTCAATTTCGCCATGCAGGCGATGGACCAGATCATCAACTCGGCCGCCAAGACGCTGTACATGTCTGGCGGGCAGATGGGGGCTTCCATCGTGTTCCGCGGCCCCAATGGTGCCGCGGCGCGCGTCGCGGCCCAGCATTCGCAATGCTTCGCCTCCTGGTACGCGCATTGCCCGGGGTTGAAAGTGGTGGCCCCGTGGTCCGCCGCCGACGCCAAGGGCCTGCTGCGCGCCGCCATCCGCGACCCAAACCCGGTGATCTTCCTGGAAAACGAGATCCTGTACGGCCACAGCTTCGAGGTGCCGGAAGACGAGGATTTCATCCTGCCGCTGGGCAAGGCCAAGGTGGAACGCGCAGGCTCGGATGTGACCATCATCACCTTCTCGATCATGGTGGATACAGCGCTGAAGGCCGCCGAGGCGCTGGCCGAGCAGGGCATCTCCGCCGAGGTGATCAATCTGCGCACCATCCGCCCGCTGGATATCGAGACCATCGCGGCCTCGGTGAAAAAAACCAGCCGCGTGGTGAGCCTGGAGGAGGGCTGGCCGTTCGCCGGTATCGGCTCAGAGATCATCACCACCGTGGTGGAGCATTGCTTCGACTGGCTGGATGCCCCGCCAGTGCGCGTGGCCGGTGTGGATGTGCCCATGCCCTACGCCGCCAACCTCGAAAAACTGGCGCTGCCCCAGCCCGGCTGGGTGGTGGATGCCGTGAAGAAACTGTTCTGATCCGGGAGGCGTTCCAACATGGCCATTAATATCCTGATGCCCGCGCTCTCGCCGACCATGACCGAGGGCAAGCTTGCCAAATGGGTGAAGAAGGAAGGCGATGAGATTAAATCCGGCGATGTGATCGCCGAGATTGAGACCGACAAGGCGACCATGGAAGTGGAAGCCGTTGATGAAGGGTTCCTCGCCAAAATTCTGGTGCCGGAAGGCACCGATGGCGTGGCGGTGAACGAAGTGATTGGCGTGATTACCGCCGCCAAGGGCGAGGCGGTGGATGCCCCCGCCTCTGCGCCCGCGCCCGCCGCAAAGGTGGAAGCACCGAAGGAGGCACCAAAAGCCCCTACCCCTGCCGCCGCTGCCCCAGTTGAACATGGCGAGCGCATCTTTGCCTCACCTCTGGCAAAACGCATTGCCAAGCAGAGCGGCATTGATCTGGCATCTGTGAAGGGTTCCGGCCCGAACGGGCGGATTGTGCGCGCGGATGTGGAAGGCCAACCCGCCCACGCCCCTGCCACCGCACCCGTGCCAAAGGTCGAGGCAGCGCCAACGCCCGCAGCCACCCCGCAGGCGGCGGCACCCGCGCCCGCCATTACCGTGCCGCACACCAAGGTGCCGAACACCAACATGCGCAAGGTTATTTCCCGGCGGCTTGGCGAACAGCAGCTGGTGCCGCATTTCTTTCTCACCGCGCATGTGGAGATCGACAAGCTGATGGCCCT
>JAKBCD010000091.1 GCA_021808205.1 Pseudomonadota bacterium
CGGAACCTGATTTACAGGACCTCCTGGCCGCCCGCCCGCCATTGCAAATGCACGCGCAGGATGGGCTGTGCCTGGAAGGTGTTCCGCTAAACGCCATAGCCGATGCCCATGGTACCCCGGTTTGGGTTTACGGTGCTGCCACCATGCGCGCCCGCTTTGCCGCCCTGCGTGATGCTTTCGCCGCCGAGGGCGTGCCGATGCACATCCATTACGCGGTGAAGGCCAATGACCATCTCGCCATTCTGAACCTGTTCCGCGAACAAGGGGCCGGGGCAGATGTGGTGTCCATCGGCGAGTTCCTGCGCGCCACCAAGGCGGGCGTCGCGGCGCAGAACATTGTTTATTCCGGCGTCGGCAAATCGGCTTCCGAGCTTGAAACAGCCCTTGGCGCTGGCATCGGGCAGATCAACGTGGAAAGTGCGGAAGAGGTCGAGATGATCTCTGGCATTGCCATGCGCCTTTGCGTGGTGGCGAATATCGCGCTGCGCATGAACCCAGATGTGGATGCCGGCACCCACGCCAAAATCACCACCGGTCTGGCCGAGAACAAATTCGGCATCGCGGCGGAGGACATCCCTGCCCTTTATGCCCGCGCGGCGAAACTGCCGGGCGTAAAGGCCGTGGGCATCGCCATGCATATCGGCAGCCAGATTCTCTCCACCGAGCCCTATCGCCTCGCCTATGAAAAAGGTGCGGAGATGATCCGCTCCTTGCGCGAGGCCGGGCAGAGTGTCGAGGTGCTGGATCTCGGCGGCGGGCTTGGCATTGGTTACCAGGATGAACCGGGGCTCAACCCCTCCGCCTTCGCTGCTGTCGTGCGGCAGGTAACAGACGGGCTGGGCGTTAAGCTGATGATGGAGCCAGGGCGCTATCTGGTTGGCCCCGCCGGGCTGCTGGTTGGTTCGGTGATTTTACAAAAACAGGCAGGCAAACGCTTCCTGGTGCTGGATGCGGCGATGAACGAGCTGATGCGCCCGGCCATGTACGAAGCCTGGCACGGCATTCTGCCCGTGGGTGCTGCGGCTTACCAAAACCCCACCACACCAGCCGATGTGGTGGGGCCAATCTGCGAGAGTGCGGATATTTTCGCCAAAGACCGGCAACTACCGGATTTGCAGCCGGGTGCGCGTATCGCGCTGCTGGATGCGGGGGCTTATGGTGCTGTAATGAGCAGCGCCTATAATGCCCGCCCCCGTGCCGCCGCTGTGCTGGTGGATGCTGGCGGGTTTCAGTTAATCACCAAACGCCAGGAAATCGCGGCGTTGTGGGAAGATGAAATTCTGCCTCGCACCTGAGCGGCTGGTTTGGCGGGGGGCGCCAGAACCGGGGCGGGCGGCTCCTGCTCAGGCTGCTCGCGCAAATCCTGCTCCCTGAAGGCTTCGTTTCCGCCGAATAGCCTCAGCAGCACTACGCCCAACGCCCAAGACATCTCACTTCTCCTTTGCTTAACGGAGCTGAGATAGTCCCGGATAGGCATGCGCCTCAAACGAGTATATCGTCCGCTTCAAATGACTTGAGGTTATGCGATGAAGCGCGGACGCCTGCCACTCACCGCTTTGCGCAGTTTCGAGGCCGCCGGGCGCCACCAGAGCTTCACTTTGGCGGCAGCGGAATTGCTCGTCTCCCAGGCCGCGATCTCCCGGCAGGTGCGGGAACTGGAAGAGATGCTGGGGCACGACCTCTTCCTTCGCCGCCACCGCCAGGTGGTGCTAACGGAACGCGGGCAGGCGCTGCTCGGCCGGTTAACGCAGAGCTTCGATGACATGTCCCGCATTCTGGAAGATATCCGCGCCGCCCCACCGGACAAGCCCTTGCAGATTAGCGTCGAGCCCTCCTTCGCCGCCTGCTGGCTGGTGCCCCGGCTGAACAATTTCCGCGAAACCTATCCGGATATCGAGGTGATGATCGTCTCTGAAACGCGGATGATCGAGTTCCGCAGCGGCGAAGCGGAAATCGGCATTCGCTGGAGCGGCGAAGCCAGCTCCTGGCCGCGGATGCAGGCAAAATTGTTAACGAAGGCGATGATGTCTCCGGTGCTCTCGCCGGACCTGCTGGGTGCAAGCAGCGCACCGCTCACGCCACGAGGTTTGCTGGATCACACGCTGCTGCACGAGGAAAAGCGCAGCTACTGGCAGCAATGGTTCGTGGCGGCGGGGCTGGCGGATATCCCCCCGCAGCCGGGCCCGCTTTTCGCCGGCACTTCCCTGGCGCTGGATGCCGCCGCGCGCGGGCATGGCGTGGCGCTGGGCGATAATGTGCTGGTGGAGGACATGCTGGCGACGGGCGAGCTGGTGCAGCCTTTCGCAACCGCGATTCCCTGCGGCGCTTATTGGCTGGTGGCGCCGCATTTCGAGCATTTAAGCCCCGCCGCGCGGATATTCGCAGATTGGTTGATGGCGGCGTTCGCCTAATCCGCCCCGCGCAGCATCTTCACAATCTCAATTTTCGTTCCGTCATCCTGGCGGTATATCTCCCGCCCCAGCGGCATAAAACCACAACGTTCGTAGAATGGTGCAGCGTTCAGGGTGGCGTTCAACCTCACCTCCCCGCCGCCCGCCATCTCAACGCCGCGCGCCAGCAGACGCCGCCCCAGCCCCTGCCCCGCCGCTTTCGGCCGCACGAACAGCCGGGTGATCTCGCCGATTGCCGCTTCCACAAAACCAAGCGGCTTAACCCCTTCAATGGCGATGATAACGCCACCCTTGGCAATGGCGGCCTCATATTGCGCCACATCCCGCCCGTTCATCCACCCCGCGATCAGTTCGGGGCTGTAATGCGCGGCCGCCAGGCCACGAATGGCGGCTTCGGTAATCTCATAAAGTGCCCGACCCTCGCCGGGCCGGGCCGGGCGCAGGGTAATCACAATTCAACGATCTTGATCCGCTTGCCCTGGGTGGAAAGCGCGATTTGCCCGCGAATAAGCCGCAGCGCCGTTTCCCCAAACATCTCCCGCCGCCAACCTTCCAACACCGGGTTGGGAGCATTTTCGTCCAGCGCCAGCGCCTCGATCTCATCACCGCTCGCCACCAACCGAGCCGCGACATTATTCTTCTCCGCCGTCGCCGCCAGCAGCACTTTCAGCAACGAAACCAGCGCCGGGGAGGCTTTCGGCGCTTCGCGCTGGCGTTCGGCCTTGGGCATATCCGCCTCCGGCAGCGCCTTGGCCTCGGCAATGGCGGCCAGCAGCGAAACGCCAGATTTGCCATTGGCGAACCCGGCGGAGATGCCGCGCGCCTTGGCCAGCGCCTCGGCATCGTCGGGTGCCAGCAAGGCGATTTCGGGGATCTGCTCATCCTTCAACAACCGCCCGCGCGGAATGTTGATGCGCTGGGCCTCACGCTCGCGCCACGCGGCAATGGCTTTGGCAAGCCCAAGCTGGCGGCGGTTGTTGGAGCGGATTTTCAGGCGCTCATAAGCGCGTTCAGGATCCACGCGGTAGGTTTCAGGCCGGGTGAGCACGGCCATTTCCCCGGCCAGCCAGTCCAGCCGCGCTTCCCTTTCCAGCTTGGCTTTCAGCTTCTCATATACTTCGCGCAGATGCGTCACATCCGCCGCGGCGTAATTGATCTGGGATTTGGAAAGCGGCCTGGCCGACCAGTCCGAGAAGCGGTGGGCTTTGTCGATATGCGCGCCGGTGAGGGAGGCAACCAGACTGTCATACCCCACCTGGTCCCCGAAGCCTGCCACCATCGCGGCCACCTGGGTATCGAATAGCGGGGTGGGCACGGCATCGAACAGCATCAGGAAAATTTCCACATCCTGCCGGCAGGCATGAAACACCTTCACCACATCCGGCTTCGCCAGCAGCGCGCCCAGCGGGGCGAGGTCTATTCCTGACGCCTGCGCGTCGACCACCGCTACATCGTTGGCGCCAGCGATCTGCACCAGACAAAGCTCGGGGTAATAGGTTTTCTCACGCATGAACTCCGTGTCCACCGTAATGAAGTGCTCCCCCTCCAACCGGGTGCAGAGCCCGGCCAAAGCCTCACTGGTGGTGATGAATTCGATATTGTTTTCGTTCATGCCTCTCCCTTAGCGTTACAGAAGCTTGACAGGAAGCAGGTCCCGGTTTCTTTCCCCGCCCATGGAACAGATTCACGCCTACCGCACCCACAACTGCGCCGCCCTCCGCGCGGCAGATATTGGCCAGACGGCCCGGCTTTCCGGCTGGGTGCACGCCAAGCGCGACCATGGCGGGTTGCTGTTCATCGATCTGCGCGACCATTTCGGCCTCACCCAATGCGTGTTCGCGGCGGGCTCGGCGGCGTTCGCGGCAGCGGAATCAACAAGGGTTGAATCGGTCATCACCGTCACGGGCGAGGTTGTGGCCCGGGCTGAGGGCACCACCAACGCCCGCCTGCCCACCGGCCATGTCGAGCTGCGTGTGGCGGCGATGGTGCTGGAAGGCCCGGCGGACGTACTGCCCATGCAGGTGGCGGGCAGTGAGAACTACCCGGACGAGCTACGGCTGAAATACCGCTTTCTGGATTTGCGCCGCGAGCAGGTGCACAAAAACATCATGCTACGCGCGGGCGTTATCTCCAGCTTCCGCCGCCGCATGATCGAGGCCAATTTCACCGAATTCCAGACGCCGATCCTCACCGCCTCCAGCCCTGAAGGGGCGCGGGACTTCCTGGTGCCCGCCCGCAACCATCCGGGTAAGTTCTACGCGCTGCCCCAGGCCCCGCAGCAATTCAAGCAACTGCTGATGGTGGCCGGGTTCGACCGTTATTTCCAAATCGCCCCGTGCTTTCGCGATGAAGCCTCCCGCGCCGACCGTTCGCCCGGCGAGTTCTACCAACTCGATTTCGAGATGAGCTTCGTGACTCAGGAAGACGTGTTCAACACCATCGAGCCGATTCTGCATGGCGTGTTCGATGAATTTTCTGCCGGGCGGGATGTCGGCAAGCCGCCTTTCGAACGGATCGCCTACGACACCTCGATGCTGAAATATGGCTCGGACAAGCCGGATCTGCGCAACCCGATCATTATTTCAGACGTAACCGAAGCCTTCCGGGATTCTTCCTTCGGGCTGTTCGCCAAAATTGTTGAAGCCGGGGGCATCGTGCGCGCCATTCCTGCACCGGGTGCGGGCGGCAATCCGCGTAGCTTCTTTGACAAGCTGAATGAATGGGCCCGCGCCGAAGGCGCTGGGGGCTTGGGCTACATCACCTTCAACGAAGCCGGTGCCCAAGGCCCGATTGCCAAAAATCTGGCACCTGAGCGCGCCGAAGCCATCCGCGAAGCGTGTGGCCTCAAGGCAGGAGACGCCGTGTTCTTTGCCGCTGGCAAGGCAGAGGCCGCCGCTAAGTTCGCGGGGGCGGTGCGCACCAAGCTCGGCAATGATCTCGGCCTCATCAAGGAGGGCGAATTCAAATTCTGCTGGATCGTCGATTTCCCGATGTTCGAATACGACGAGGAGCTGAAGCAGGTCGTGTTCTCCCACAACCCGTTCTCCATGCCCCAGGGCGGGATGGAGGCGCTGGAAACCCAGGATCCGCTGACCATCAAGGCCTTCCAGTACGATATCGTGTGTAACGGCATCGAGCTTTCCTCCGGCGCCATCCGTAACCACCGCGCCGATGTAATGCTGAAAGCCTTCGAGATTGCGGGCTACGGCCCGGAAGAGGTGGAAGCCCGGTTTGGCGGCATGCTGAACGCCTTCCGCTATGGCGCACCCCCGCATGGCGGCTCCGCCCCGGGCATCGACCGGATTGTGATGCTGCTGGCTGATGAGCCCAACATCCGCGAGGTCATCGCCTTCCCGCTCAACCAGCAGGGCGAGGATTTGATGATGGGCGCACCCGCGCCCATCCCGGCCAACCGCCTGAAAGAACTCTCCATCGCCCTGGCCCTGCCGCCGAAAGTGGTGAAGAGCTAAAACGCCTTATCTTTCAAGGGTTTTCAAATGCCGCCTTTCATTCCGCAAGGCGGTATTTTTTCGTTGCCGCACAGAAATTCTTGACAACAACTCAGAATCCTTTTTTGGTTCACAGGCTAACCATTGCGTGATAAAAAGAGCGCAAACGTAAAGACGAAAAAAGGGAGACACGACCATGAAAAAACCCTGACTCCTGGCGGGCGTTGCTGTGCTTGCTGCGCTCGCCGCTCCGGCGGCAAAGGCAGGAAACCTTTATGTGTTTGGCGACAGCCTTTCGGATGACGGCAATCTTTACAAGCTTACCGGCCAGCCCCCGGCCCCTTATTACCAGGGGCGGTTTTCCAACGGGCCGGTCTGGGTGGAGTATCTGCCTGGGCTCACCGGGCTGAATTCTTCCCCGGCCAATAATTTCGCCTATGGCGGCGCCTTCACCGGACCACTGACCATCGGCACAACCAATGCCGGCACCAATCTGGGGAACGCCTCCCTGCCTGGGATCACCACCGAGATCGCCGCATTCCAGGCGGCGGGGGGCCGTTTCGGGGCCAATGATGTCGTCACGCTATGGGGTGGTGCCAATAACTACTTCGCCTACGCGGCGGCGGTGCAGGCCAACCCGGCGGCAGCCACCGCTCTGATAACGCAAGGTGTAACCACCACCATCAGCCAGCTTGCCGCGGACACCACCGCGCTGATCAATCTGGGGGCGCGTACGTTGATCGTCCCCAACCTGCCCGATCTGGGGCTGACCCCAAATTTCAACACCAGCACGCAAGGTGTGGCGCTGGGGGATGCGTTCTCGCAGGCGCATGATGCGGCGCTGCCGGCCGAAATACAGATGCTGCACGCGGGCACCGGGGCCAATATCATCGTGCTGAACACTGAGTCCCTGCTGAACAATGTGGTGGCCAACCCATCGCTGTATGGCTTCACCAATGTTACCAATGCCTGCCTTTATACAGTGAGCTGCGTGACCGGCTCCACCGCCACCCAGAACAGCTATCTGTTCTGGGACAGCGTGCACCCCACCACCCACGCGCAGGATATCATCGCCGAATACGCCGCCGCCTCGCTGCACGGATTCGAGAGCCT
>JAKBCD010000092.1 GCA_021808205.1 Pseudomonadota bacterium
GCTCTTGCCCTCCACGCGCCCGCCATGGCGCAGACGATGATCAACACCAGCCAGACGATCGGCTTGTCGCTGGATGGGCTTGCCGGGCCGGTCGAGATCGCCTCTGGCGTCAGCATCAATTCCAGCGGAACCGCCGCCATCAGCGCCAACCTGCCGGCACAGCTCGCCAATGCCGGGCAGGTGCTGGACTCAGCGGGTATCGGCATCGCGCTGGGCCAGGGCGGCGTGGTGACGAATACCGGGCTCATCAATGCCGGCAGCTATGGTGTGCGCACGGCGGGGGCCGGCGCCACCGTCACCAATTCGGGGCAGATCGGCGCTGGAGATGACGGGGTCAGCCTCAACCGTGGCGGTGCGGTGACAAATACCGGTTCGATTTTTGGCGCGCATATGGGCGTTTACACCGGTAACGGGCTGGGGGTGGTGGAGAACAGCGGCACCATTTCCGCCCGCACGGGCGATGCTGTTTCGCTTTATTCCGGCGGAACCCTTACCAACACTGCCGCGGGGGCGCTGTTGGGCGGGTACTCGGGGCTTTACGCAGGCGGCAGCGGCTCATCCATCAGCAATGCCGGGCTTATCAGCGGGCCAGTTTTTGGCGCCTATCTGATGGGCGATTCCACCATCAACAATAGCGGTGCCATCGCGGGTGGTACCGATGGTATCATCGACATCGGCCAGGGCGGCACGGTGGGCAATACCGGGGTGATCCATGGTGGCCAGGCGGGGGTGCAATTCGCCAGAGGCGGCAGCCTGGACAATGCTGGCACCATCACCGGCGGCGTGGTGGGCGTGAAGCTTGGCAAAGCCAGCGTGCTCACCAACGAGGCGGGCGGCGTCATCTCCGGCGGGTCGGCCGGTGTGGTGGCGGGGGCGGGGGATGTCATCTTCAACGCCGGCAGCATTGCCGCCAGCGCTGGGGGCAACGCCATCAGCCTTACGGGTGGGGCGAGCAGCGTAACGCTGGAAACCGGCTCGCAGATCGTCGGCATCATCGCCGGCAACGGCACCGCCAGCACAATCAATCTGGCCGGGCATGGCAGCCTCTCGGGAGATATCACCGGCTTGCATACGGGGCAGGTCAACATCCAGCAGAACGCCGTTTGGACCGTGAGCGGCAACTGGGCCGCCCGGCAGGTGGTGAATGCGGGCACGCTCACGGCTGGGCTGGTCGGCACGCCGCTCACCATCGAAGGTGATTATACCCAGACCAGCGCTGGCACGCTGCGCGTGGTGGTAACACCGCAGGGCATGAGCCAGCTGTCCGTCACCGGCGCGGCGCATCTTGCGGGCACGCTGGCTTATGTGCTCTCGCCGGGCACCTACCAGCCGGGCAGCTACAGTTTTCTCACGGCGGCAGGGGGTGTGAGCGGAAATTTTTCTGCTGTGCAGGTGAGCACGGCCTCCCAGCATAGCCGTATCTCAAGCAGTTTGCCCGCTGGCGGGGTCGCGGCTGCCGTCGTGCAGGCGCCTGCGAGTGCCGCCGCGTCGCCCGGGCTCGTGCTCTCGGTGCAGCAGGCCATGGTGGTTGCCCCGCCGGATAACGCGGTGTTTGCCGATACCGGGCAGGCTTTGGCGCTGTCAGGCGCGGCTTCGGGCCAGGCCCTGCTGGCGAGGGCTGATGAGCATAGCGGCACTCCCTGCGCCCCCCCCGGCAGCCTTGGCCAGTCAGCAGGGCAAAGGTGCTGCCAATGTGGCGGCGGTGCTGGCCGACGGGCTGTGCGGCATGGGCGGCTGGCTGCAAGCCACCGGCAGTGATCTCTCGGCAGACAATGCCTATGATGCGCACGGCGGCGGGTTTCTCGCCGGGCTGGACCGTGCGGTTGGCCCCGGCCGGGTTGGCGTGGCGGTGGGCTATGACGCGCTGAACCTGAAGGATGCGGCTGGCGGCAAGGCGTTTCTGGGCACCGTGCGGTTTGGCCTCTATGGCGGACTGGATACAGGCCACATCGCGCTGAGCGCGGCGCTGATGGACGGGCTGGTAAACACCAGCACCACCCGCGCCACGGGTGCGGGCGGTGCCGAGGCAAACGGGCATGGCAATGTGCTCTCTGCCGCGTTGCAGCTTGCCCTTCCCGTTTCCGCCAGGGGCGCGGTGTTTCGCCCGGTGGCGGGGCTGGAGATCACGCGGTTTTCCCTGAGCGGGTTGAACGAAGCTGCCGCCGCCCAAGCCTTGGCGGTGCGGACCGGGGCGGTGAGCGGTGTTTATGTGGCACCCTATCTGCGCCTTACCGTCACGCGCGGCTTCATCACTGCGCAGGGGCTGGAGATTACGCCGAGTGCCACGCTGGGGCTAATTGTAAACGCCACCAACCCTGGTGTATCTGTAGCTGTGACCGCGCAGGACGGCACCGGGTTCAACGCCGCACCGTTGCAGCTCTCGCCGGTGGCTGGCGAGGCGGGGCTGGGGCTGGCGATTGGGCGGGGCAATTGGCGCCTCACCGCCCGTTATGGCGCCACCCTGGCCGGCAACTGGCACGCGCAAAGCCTGGAAGGTGGGTTGCTGGTGAAGTTTTAGAGCCTGATGGGTTCAAGGCAGATAATTACTGCTCTGAGAGCGTTCCGCTTTTAGCTGAACGCTCTCATTTTATGTTTGAGCGAGCCATTTCATGCAGTTATCCTGGCGCTGCCGCGTCAATCCAAATGCATATTGCTCTAGAGCCGGATGATTTTAGATCGAATCACGGGAGAGATCCGCTCTAAAATCTGAATCCGCCTCTAAAACAATGAGATAAAGGACGATTCAGACTTCAGGCTCGCGCGTAAAGTGAGCGAACCTAAAGTCATCGTGCTCTACAGTCGGTGCGTGTCCCGCCCGTTGCGGGTGATCAACCCCGCCGGTGAGGTTGCGTGCCGGGCTGTCTGATAAGCCCGGCATCCGCAAAAAACCCTTCCGCGAACGGGCCGCGGAAGGGTTGGCGGGTTCTGCCGGAAAGCGGTGCGTCAGCCCCGCTTGTCGACCGGCACGTAATCGCGCTGCGGAGCGCCGGTATAAATCTGCCGAGGGCGGCCGATGCGGTTGGAGGGGTCCTCGATCATTTCTTTCCACTGGCTGATCCAGCCCACGGTGCGCGCCAGCGCGAAGATCGGCGTGAACATGGTGGTGGGAAAGCCCATCGCGCTCAGGATGATGCCTGAATAGAAATCCACATTCGGATAGAGCTTGCGGGAGACGAAATAATCGTCCTCCAGCGCGATCTTCTCCAGCTCCATCGCCAGATCCAGCGTGGGCGAGTTCTTGATGCCAAGCTCGCCAAGCACCTCGTAGCAGGTTCGCTGCATAATCTTCGCGCGCGGGTCGTAATTCTTGTACACGCGGTGGCCAAAGCCCATCAGCTTCACGTTGGAGTTCTTATCCTTCACCTGGGCAATGAACTCGGGGATGTTGTCCTTGTGGCCGATTTCGGCCAGCATCTTCAGCACCGCCTCGTTGGCGCCGCCATGGGCGGGGCCCCAGAGCGAGGCGATACCTGCCGCGATGCAGGCAAAGGGATTGGCGCCGGTGGAGCCGGAAAGCCGCACGGTAGAGGTGGAAGCATTCTGCTCATGGTCCGCATGCAGAATGAAGATGCGCTCCATCGCCCTGGTCAGCACCGGGTTAGGTTTGTAATCCTCGGTGGGGACCGCGTGGAACATGTAGAGGAAGTTTTCCGCGTAGGAGAGGTCGTTGCGCGGATACATAAACGGCTGGCCGGCATTGTATTTGTAGGCCCAGGCGGTGATCGTCGGCATCTTCGCGATCAGCCTGTAGGCGGAAATCTCACGCTGGCGCGGATCGTGAATGTCAATGCTGTCCGGGTAGAAGGCGGACATCGCGCCGACCACGGAGCATAGCATCGCCATCGGGTGGGCATCCCGGCGGAAACCATCCCAAAAACGGCGGACCTGCTCGTGTAGCATGGTATGACGGGTGATGCCGTTACTGAAGGTCTCCAGCTCCGCCTTATTCGGCAGGTCGCCGAAGAGCAGCAGATAGGCGACTTCCAGGAAGGATGAGTTCTCGGCCAGCTGGTCGATCGGATAGCCGCGATGCAGCAGGATGCCCTCATCGCCGTCGATATAGGTAATCGAGCTTTCGCAGGAGGCTGTGGCCCCATAGCTTGGGTCGAAGGTGAAAATGCCAAGTTCGCTTTGCAGCTTGCGGACATCAAGGCAGTCTGTGCCAAGCGTACCACCCAGCACCGGCAAGGTTGCTGTTTTGTTATCAAAAACAAGTGTCGCTGTGCCGACGTGCTTGGTTGCGGCGGGCTGAGCCATGTTCTTCACCTTCTCGTTGAGATTCTTCTTCACGGGCACCAGGAAGGGCCATCCTGATGGGAGGGACGCCGTAAGCGTTATTCAATCCAAAGCCCGCTGTAAAGCCAGCACGCCGCAGCGCAGCATAGCACGCCACGGGGCTGAACGGGGTTGAAAAAACGGCATCATGTTACAAGGCGCGCGTTTACCGCCGCCGCGTTAGAGCGCGAAGACATTTGGTTTGCTGCGCGATCGAGCTTGAACCGATCAGGCTCTGGTCTGGGTTACACCTCGAAAGTGAGGTTTTCCGGCCATTCCGGCGTGGTCATGGCGCGCGGCATATGGATACCGCATTCTGTCTTGTCCCGTCCGGCCCACCGGCCGGAGCGCTGATCCTGCCCCGGCAGCGGCTTTGCGGTGCAGGTGGCGCAGCCGATGGAGGTATAGCCTTCCGCCTGGAGCGGGTGGCGGGGCAGGCCATGGGCGGGGAAATAAGCATCCAGCATCGCGCTGTCCCAGAACGCCAGAGGGTTTACGGTGATACGCCCGTCGGCGCCCGTTTCCTGAATCTGCAGATTGGCGCGCGTGGCGGACTGGCCGCGCTTGCGCCCGGTGATCCAGGCTTCGAAGCCTTCTAGCGCCTCGTCCAGCGGGTTGGTCTTGCGGATCGCGCAGCAGAGATCGGGATCCTTCTCCCATAGCCGTCCATCCGGGTCATAGGCCGCGAGTTGCTTGCCAGAAGGGCGGATGGCGCGCACGTCGCCAAGCCCCAGTCTTTGAGTTAGCGCGTCCCGATACGCCAGGGTTTCAGGAAAAAGCTTGCCGGTATCAAGGAAAATCACCGGCAAGGATTTGTCGATCTGCGCCACCATGTGAAGCAGAACCGCAGATTCGGTGCCGAATGATGAGACGAGCGCGATCCTGCCGGCTAATTGCCGGGTGATGGCATTGCGCAGGATCGAGACGGCGTCGGACGGAGAGGACAGGCTGTCGAGCATGGCGGGGATTTCATGGCTGGCTGCAACGAGACGTGTTACAAAGGGTTTTGGGGGCGGATCAGTCCGGTTTTTTGGGGCAGGACAGCCAACAGCGCTCATCGACAATTGCGCCGATGCGTTGGGCGGCGTCTGCCATGGGCATTCGCTCTGCCTGCCAGCCCTGGCGCAGAGCCGCAATTTCCTTCACCCGCGCCGACCAGCTATCCGGAAAGCAGGCTTCAAGCCGCTTGCGGATAGCACCAGCCAAGCCAGGAGCCTGACCGTTGGTGGAAACGGTGAGTAATAGATCTCCCCGGCGGATTTCGGCGACGGAGTTGAAATCGCAAAACTCAGGCACGTCTTCCACGTTTACCAGCACCCGCGCCGCACGTGCCGCTTCAGCGAGGGGCCGGTAGGCGGTTTCGTCGAGCCCGACGATCCAAAGCAGATTAAGTTGGCCGATTTCGGCGGTATTCGGCAGGTGCTGCAAGGCGGTTGCACCTGCTTCGTTGGCGAGTTCGGGGTCGGTGGTAAAAATTTTCAAGCTCTCCCCAGCCCCTGCCCGGCGCAGACTCTGCAGCCGCCGACGCGCCTGCGGGCCGGCCCCGGCAAGGCCCAGCCGCAACAGCGATGGATTGAGCGCCAAGGGAATCATGCGTACTTAGAAAAGGCTTTTTCTGGCTTTAGCAATACGGTAGAAAAAATAATGTAATTATACTAAATCACGGGCGTAGATCAAAAATATTTTCTTAAACTTCTTGTTCCGGGGCAAGGCTACTCCCCCCAATCCTCACTCGCACTTATAAGCTTTCAAGTTGCGGCGTTTGAAACCCGTGCCTGCGGTATCTCCTGCAACTCACTTGTCGTGAGCGTTATGGAGAAAACGGTGCCGCCGGGGCCGGTACGGTCCAGCACCAGGTCGCCGCCATGGGCGCGCATCAGGTCTCGCGCGATGGCCAGGCCAAGCCCGGTGCCGCCGCTACGGACAGAACCAGAAAAGGGTTTGAACAGATTGACCTTGGCGCGCTCGGGCAGTCCCGGCCCGTTATCGGTCACTTTCAGCATGGTGTGGCCGTTATGGCCTTGCGCGCTCAGGCTGATCAAGGTGGCGCCCGCCTCCGCGGCATTGCGGATGAGATTGGCGAAGACACGGTAGATATGGCCGCGGTCCAACGGCAGCTCCAGCTCCCCAGGTATCATGTTCTCTATGGTCCAGGCGGCGCCCTCGGGCGCCAGCGTGTCGGCAACCTCGTCGATCAACGCGCGCAGGCGCACCGGTGCGCGATTGACAGACATCCGACCCTCACGGGCGAATTCCACGGTGCTGGAAACAAGCTCCACCGCGCGCTCGACCGAGGGGATAAGCGCATTGGCGGCTCGTTTCACCATCGGGTCTTCCACATCCTGGAGGCGGTCTGCGACCAGCAAGACAGAGGAGAGAATGTTGCGCAGATCATGGGCGATTTTCGCGACTGCGGTGCCCACCGCAGCCAGCCTGGCGTTCCGCCAGAGGGCCGCGCGCAGTTCCTCCTGCATGTATTTCAGCTCGCACGCCGCGCTGGATATGTCGTCCTTCGGCCTGGCCGCTAATAAGTCGAGGCCACTCGTGTCGGCCTCTTCCGGGGTCTCGCGGAAGCGGATGATCGCGGCGGTAAGGATTTCCATCGGCCGCACCAGCAGCCAGTTGAGCATCGCGTAGACCAACAGGCCGGACGAGAGCGAGATGATGATGATTATCCTAAGGGCCCGCC
>JAKBCD010000093.1 GCA_021808205.1 Pseudomonadota bacterium
CGCCGCACCGCCCAACCCGCTGCCACCGGCCGACGGGATTGTGGCCCTTACCGGCGGCGATTACAGGATCAGCGAGGCACTGGCCTTGCTGGCCGCGCATGAGGCACCGCTGATGCTGATCTCGGGCGCTGGCAAGGGCACGTATCTGGGTGATTTCACGCAGGATGACCGCGTTGCCGCCACCCGCTACGCCAGCGCTATTACCATAGGCCATATGGCCACCACCACGCATGATAACGGGCTGGAAACCGCCGCCTGGGCCAACGCGCACCACATGCGCTCGCTTATTATCGTCACGGCGGATTACCACATGCCCCGGGCACTCCTGGAAATCGGCCATGCAATGCCTGATGTCCGGCTGATTCCGGACCCGGTACGCCCGCCGGCGATGCGCGATGGCCTGACCTGGCCAACTTTGCACCTGCTGGCCTCTGAATACAGCAAATATCTTGTCGTACGCGCCGGGCTGGGCAGCCTGTTCAGCGACAGCGCCTCGGGAAATTATTGATAAAATGCAGCCACTCCGCTCTTTCGCCTTCAACGCCGTGCTATGGAGCAGCGGGGCAGCACTTAGCCTGTGGTGCGCAATCATCGGCCGCTTCGCGCGGGATGGCATTTTGCGCGGCGCGCAACGCTGGGCGCGGATCAGCCTTTGGGCGCTGCGCGTGTTTTGCCGTATCACCATCGAGGCCGAAGGGCTGGAGCTGCTGCCGGAAGGCGGCTGCGTGGTTGCAGCCCAGCACCAATCAGCACTGGACATTCTGGTCTGGCTCACGCTGCTGCCCCGCCCGACTTTCGTGTTCAAGCGCGAGCTTCGGCGCATTCCGGTCTTCGGCCCGTTGCTGGAGCCGAGCGGGATGATCCCCGTGGACCGGGGCGGCGGGCGCAAGGCATTGCTGGCCATGGTGGAGCGCGCGGGGCAAGCCGTGGCGGATGGCCGGCAGGTGGTGATTTTCCCTGAAGGGACGCGCGTGCCGCATGGCGTGCGACGGGAATTGCGGCATGGCATCGCCGCGCTGGCGCAGGGCGTTGAAGCCCCAGTGCTGCCTGCTTCAACCGATTCCGGCCTGCGCTGGGGGCCACGCGCTTTTAACAAGCGCCCTGGCCCCGTGCGCGTTACCATCCACCCGCCGGTGGCGAAGACGCTGACGCGAGAGGAGCTGCTCGCCGTGCTTAGACAGCTTTATTACGATTAAGCCACCGCACGGGCACCAAAGAAAGCCAGGCCCAGCAGCGCCGCATCCACCCCGAAGGCAGCGCCGAGCCCGAAATGGCTGGAAACCAGGCCGATCATCACCGGCCCGGTGAGAAACCCGGCATAGCCAATAGCCACCACCGCGGGCATGGAATGATGCGCCGCCATGCCCGGCACCCGTGCCGCGGCGCTGAACAGCAGCGGCGCCATGTTACCGGTGCCAAACCCCACCAGCCCGAAGCCGATGATCCCGGCGAGACCGGAATGTACCAGGACAGCCAGCGCGAAACCCGCCACCCCCAGCGCTACGCCGAGGCGCATGACCCAGACCTGGCCGAACCGCATGGCCAGCCTGTCTCCGGTCAGGCGCGCCAGCGTCATCATCACCGCGAAGGCGGCATAGCCCAGGGTTGCGCTGTCTATCGCCATGCTGCGTGAGAAACGCAGGAAGATCGCACTCCAATCGGTGCAGGCGCCCTCGGTCATGAAGGCGGCATAGCAGCATAGCCCCAGAACCAGCGCCCGTCGGTTGGGCCGGGCGAAATAATGGCCCGAGGACGGTGTGTCGCCGCTTTTGGGCACCAGGCGAAAGCTCTGGGTCAACCCGGCGAGCACCATGGCGGCACTCACCACGCAGAGTATCGGCACCGTGCCGCCCAGCTTGAGGATGAGACTTGCCAGCAGCGCCACTGCCAGCGTGCCAAGGCTGTAGCAAGCGTGGAAACCCGACATATGCAGTCGGCCGGAGCGCGCCTCCACCACCGCGCCCTGGGCGTTGATGGCGACATCCAGCGCGCCGAAATTAGCGCCGTAGATGAACAGAAGTGCGGTGAACATCAGCGGCGAGGAGGCGGTGCCAAGCGCTGGCAGCAGCAGGCACATCAACAATACCGTGCCGATGATGCAACTGCGGCTACCCCAGCGCGCCACCGCCATGCCCGCCAGCGGCATTACCGCAACGCCCCCCGTGCCGCCGGCCAGCAGCACCAAGCCTAGCGTGCCGTCGCCAAGATGAAACCTGATTTTGGTGTAAGGAATAACGATAGCCCAGACCGAAATGCCGATGCCCGACATGAAAAAGACGAGCCGCGTGGTCCAGAGTTTACCAAACACAAGCAATTGTTATCCTGAAGCATGAAGCCCGGCAAGGCGGTGTGGACAAAGAAAAAGGGGCCTGAAGCCCCCTTTTTCTGTTTCGCGCCTGGGTGCCTGTTACAGCGCCCGCCGCCCGGCGATGGCGTGGTAGATGACCAGGACAACCACCGCACCAACCACCGAGACAAATAACGACCACAGATTAAAGCCGGTAACCGGCACCGCGCCCAAAGCTGCGAAGATCCAGCCACCGACAAGCGCGCCGACGACGCCGAGAATGATGTCGATAAACGGTCCCTTACCGCCATTATCCACAATATGGCTGGCGATCCATCCGGCGATAAGGCCAAGCACGATCCACCCAAGAATTGACATGGTTTTGCCTCCGGAAAACTTTCTTATCGGGAGATGGGCGGTGGGCGGTTACCGCGCAAGCCACCTCACGGGAGCTTCATCCAGCGTTCATGTTTCAGATCGAACCATTCATGACTCAACCTGAAACGTTCGCGCTCTGAGCTGCCGCGCCTCCAGCCCCTGCCAGACGATCAACACCGGCACCGCGATGACAAAATCCCTGGCCCGGCGCAACAAGGAAAGAGACAAAGCGATATCCGGCGGGATACCAAACAGCCCGCCCAGCAGCGTGTAAGCTGCTTCCTGCACCCCAACGCGGCCTGGAATGAAAAACGCCAGTGCCATGATGGCGTGCAACATCGCCTCGATGCACACGGCGTCCATCCAGGTCAGCGGCACACCAAGCGCATGAAACCCGATATATGAGGCCGTTCCGGTGCCGCCCCAGCAGAGCAGATGGAAAAAAGACGCCCAGGCCAGGCGATGATGCTGGGTGTACATGCCATCCAGCGTGGATTGCAGGCGCCCGAGATTATCCGCCGCCCCCTGGCCGGTGGTGCCGGCGATGCGCAACGCCAGGGCGCTGAACAGCTTGGTGCCAGAGCCGCGCTGCGCCACGATCAGCCCCACGCCCAGCGCCACCGCCACCGCCAGGCCGGCGCTCACCGGCAGCAGCAGGTCTGAATGAGGCACCTTGTGCGCCAGGATCACCAGCCCGATGCCGACAAATACAAGTTGGGCTAGGAACTCGGTGGTGACATCCCCCAGAGTGGAGGCCACGGCATCCGTGGTGGCCACGCCACCCAGGCGCATCACCCGCGCCCCCAGCACATAGCCGCCCACCTGCGAGAAGGGCAGGAACTCGCCAGTGGCATCGCGCACAGCCCGGCCCCAAACGCAAAGCCAGAACGAGCCCTTCTGATGCGAACGCAGCAAAATGCGCCAACACAACCCCAACCCCAACAGGAGGCCAAGCTGTGCCGCCAGATATTTGGCCGCTCCCAGGGCGCTCACCGAGGTGAGGGCCCGCAGCACACCTGCCGCGCCGAAATAGATGACGAGCCCGGTGATGACAGCGAGGCCCGCCATTGTAAGCATGGCGGGGATGAGTTTGCTTTTGGCCGACACGGAGATGCTCAAAGCCCCATGATATGTTTTTTAAAGCGCAGGGCGGTTAAGCCGATGCGCCCCAGAAACGGCATGGTGGTGGGGCGCTTAAGGCGCGAATCGTAGCCTGCCATACGCCTTTTATCCTGTTCCAGGCAGATTGCCAAAAGCGCCGGCAGGTCCATCTCCTCGCTGATGGCCGAGGAGCCGTTCATCGTGAAGTTGGCGTCCGCACCCTCCAGCCCGTCCACATCTTTGGCGATACCGATGCGCTCATAGACCAGAAACCCCCAAACGGCCAAAACCTTAAGCTCGAACCAGACGCGCTTGTACCAGGCCAGATTCGCCCTGTACCAGGCCAGCCAGTTGGAAAAGAACATAATATGCCGCCCTTCCTCCTGCACCACGGGCTCGAAGGTTTCCACCAGCGTTTCCGGGAAATAGCCGGAGCGCTTGGCCATCTCGAACAATCCGTAGGCAAAGAAACTGTCGATACATTCGGAGAAGCCCGTGACGAGCCAGCCCCATTGCGCGTCGTTAGGCAGGCTGTAATCGGGCTCCGGCTTCATCGGAATGTCGTAAGCCGCCACCAGGCGGGAGAGCACATCCTTATGTCGCGCTTCCTCGCCGGCCATATGGATCAGGGCTGCGCGCAGTGCCGGCTGCGCCACGGTCTGCGCGTAGAAGGAAATCCGCGCGGCGGCCTTGATCTCGGTCTGCACCGCGATATCCCAGATCGGCAGAGAGGTGATGCGCCCCAGCGTCTCGGGGTCCAGCCTCGGCCACTCCAGCACGGCAGGCTTATAGGGGTTGTAGGTGGCCCTCAGCAGTGTCGTAAACATGCGAAAATGCGCATCCGAACCCGGCCTGATCGGGCCAGGTTCCGGAAACTCCCAGAACCGCGCACGTTGGTCGGCGAAGACAATATCCTCTTCGCTATCCGCGATCTCGGTCGGGGCAAGGGGAAGATCGTACATCTGCATCCTCGATGTTGCGCCAGAAGCTGCAATAGGTTCTACAGCCTGTGTCCTGGAGGGTATATGGCCCTGGCGGAATGGCAGAAAAGCATGGGGATGTAACAGAGTGACGCAAGGCGATCTGGTGCTGGTAACGGGTGCCACCGGGTTTGTCGGCGCGGCGGTGGCCCGCTCGGCGCGGGCGTCGGGCTACAAGCTGCGGGTGACGGCCAGGCCAGGCTCCAGCAAGGGCAACCTCGCCGGGCTGGATGCGGAAACGATTTATCTGGACCTCGCCGACCCCGCGAGCTTTCCGGCCGCGCTGCAAGGCTGCCGTTACCTTTTGCATGTGGCGGCCGATTACCGTCTTTGGGTGCCCAACGAGGCGGAAATGCGGAAGGTAAATATCGACGGCACGCTGGCGCTGCTGCGCGAGGCCGCCAATTCCGGGGTGGAGCGCTCGGTTTATACCAGTTCCGTTGCCGCGCTGGGCCTGACCAAGGACGGCAGCCCGGCGGATGAAACCACCCCGATTAAGCCGGAGCATCATGTCGGCGCTTATAAGCGCAGCAAATACGATGCCGAGCAGGCGGTGCGCGAACTGGCACAGACTGAGAACATCGTGATCGTGAATCCCTCCACCCCTCTCGGCCCCGGAGACATCAAACCCACCCCCACCGGCCAGATGGTGCTGGATGCCGCGCGGGGCAAAATGCCGGCTTATGTGGATACCGGGCTGAACGTGGCGCATGTGGACGATGTGGCCGCCGGGCATATTCTGGCGCTGGAAAAAGGCCGCCAGGGGGAGAGCTATATTCTGGGCGGCGAGGACTTGATGCTGCGGGAGCTATTGGCCCTGGTGGCGGCGCAAAGCGGGCGCAAGCCCCCCTCCATCCGCCTGCCGGTGGCCCCGTTGATGCCGCTGGCCTGGGCGATGGAGCGCATTGCCGAGCGCACCGGCAAAACCCCGCTGATGACGCCTGATATTCTGAAGATGGCGCAGAAAAAGATGTTCTTTTCCTCAGCAAAGGCCAAAACCGAGCTGGGTTACACCCCCCGCCCCGCACCGCGGGCGGTGGAAGATGCGCTGTTGTGGTTCCGCAAGGAAGGGATGCTCGCATGATCCTGCTGCTCTGCTTCGCCATCTGGCTTTACCTTGCCTTTTTCCATGGCCGTTTCTGGGATTCTGGCCCGGAACTGCTCCCCGCCACGCCGCTGGAAGTGCTGGATGTGGATATCATCATCCCGGCGCGGGATGAGGTGGAGACCATCGGCCCGGTCATCGCCTCGCTGGTGAGCCAGGACTACCCCGGAACTTTCCGCGTGATATTGGTGGATGATAATTCCACCGACGGGACCGCATTGGCGGCGGGTGTGCATGAGCGCCTTAGCATTCTCAACGGGCAGGACAAGCCGCCCGGCTGGTCGGGCAAGCTCTGGGCGCTCGCCCAGGGTGTGGCGGCCAGCACCGCGCCGGTGATTTTATTCGCGGATGCGGATATCACCCACGACCCGCGCCACCTCGCCACGCTGGTGGCGAAGATGAATACGGAGAGGCTGCAAATGGTCTCGGAGATGGTGCGGCTGAACTGCGCCTCCCTGCCGGAGAAATTCCTCATCCCCGCCTTCATCTATTTTTTCCAGATGCTTTACCCCTTCGCGAAAGTGAACGACCAGCGCTCGCGCGCGGCGGCGGCGGCGGGCGGCACGGTGCTGATCCGGCGGGAGGCACTGGCGCGCATCGGCGGGCTGGAGGCGATGAAGGGGGCGTTGATCGATGACGTGACCCTGGCCGCCAAGGTGAAAAAAACCGGCCCGGTCTATCTCGGCCATTCGGGGCTTGCCGCCTCCATCCGGCCTTACCCGAAGGCGAAGGATATCTGGGACATGATCGCCCGCACCGCCTTCACCCAGTTGCGGTATTCGGCGTTTGTCCTCGCTGGCACCATCATCGGGTTGGCGCTGGTGTGGCTGGTTTTCCCCTTCGCCACGCTTTGCACCGGCTTTGGCTGGCGCGCGGCGCTGGGGCTGGCCATCTGGGCCATCGCCGCACTCACCTATTTCCCGACACTGGATCGCTATAAGGTACACCGCGCCTATGCCATCGCCCTGCCCGGCATTGCGCTGTTCTACATGGCCGCCACCATCGGCTCGGCGGTGAATTACTGGCTGGGGCGCGGGGCAAAATGGAAAGCGCGCGCCT
>JAKBCD010000094.1 GCA_021808205.1 Pseudomonadota bacterium
TACATGCCGATATTGGAGGCGGTGGTGTTGCCAATGGACAGGCTCAGCGTCTGCCCCTCATTGGCGCCAACCTGGAACTGCACGCCCGAGAAGGAGCCGTTCAGCAGGTTGATGTTTCTCATCTACATTCCCTTTGTGCTGATCGACCTTGCGGTCGCCTCCATCCTCATGTCGCTAGGCATGATCATGGTCTCGCCAACGCTCATTTCTTTACCATTGAAACTTTTGATGTTCGTCTCCATTCATGGCTGGGTGCTGGTGCTTGGCACGCTCGCCGATAGTTTCAAATAATGCCGCTTTATCTCAAACTCATCCAGCACGCCTTCGCGATTGAGCTTACCGCCATTCTACCCTGCGTGCTGGTGCTGCTCTTCATCGGTATGGCGACATCCATTTTTCAAGCCATGTTCCAGATCGAGGATGCCACTTTCGCATTGCTGCCGAAAACCCTGACGATGATCATCATCGCCCTCACCGGCGGTTTCGGCGCACTTGGCGTTTTCTCGCGTTTGGCCATGAATTTCATCATCAACGCGCCCGCTTTAGTGCATCGGCCATGGTATTAGATGAACACACAGTCATGCTCTGGTTCGGGCGCTTTCTTTGGCCCTTCCTGCGCATCACGGGGTTGTTTCTAACGGCACCGTTTTACGGCTCCCCGCTCATCCCTAATATGGTGAGGGCGATGCTGGCCGCCGCGCTGGCTCTATGCCTCGCCATGTGGCTGCCCGCCTTGCCCGCTTATCCGGCCGACCCGCTCAGCGCCATCTTCACCGGCTTTGCGCAGATCGCCTATGGCGCAATGCTGGGCATGGCGCTGCAGATCGTCGTCGCGGCTTTCTCCAGTGCGGGTGAGATCATGGCGCAGGCCATGGGTCTCTCCTTCGCCGAGCTGCAATTTCGTCAATCAACCGGCGCCAGCAATATTTTATCGGATATCATGCTTTGGGTGGGGCTGCTTGGCTACATGGCGGCGGGCGGTCCAGTCTGGCTTTTCGCGGCATTGGCACGCTCCTTCGCACATGGCGCGAGCTTGATGCCCATCTCCTCCTGGGCCGGGCTGGCCGGGCTTGGCGGCACTCTGTTCGCGGCTGCATTGGGGCTGGCGCTGCCGGTGCTGGCGGCAACACTCTGCGTCAACCTCACCGTCGGTCTCACCACGGTCTTCGCCCCCAGCATGAACCTGCTCTCTGTCGGCTTTCCGCTCCTCATCCTGGTTGGGTTGTGGGTGCTGGTCGCCAGCGTTCCCGGCTTTGGCATCGCTGCCCAGCATCTCACCGGCCAGTGCATGGAGGTACTCGGCAGGATGATTCCGTATGGCTGAAGAAAGCGCAGGCGAAAAGAAACACGCTCCAACCGAACGCCGCCTGGCCCAGGCGGCGGAGCGTGGCGATGTCCGGCGCTCCCAGGAATTGCCGAAAGCCGCTGCCATCGGCGTCTTCGTTTTGCTGGGGCTGGATGGGGCGGCGGGGCTGGGCGCCCGGCTTCTCACCCTCTTTGCTGCCAGCCTGAACCAAGCCGGTACCGCCCCGCTTGCCGCCGCCATGGGCAGTGCGAACAACGTTTTCACCCTGCTGTTTCCGCTTCTCGCATTTTTGGCTGCCATCGCCTTGGCGGCCAGTATCGTCTCCGGCGGCTGGGTCTTTGCCACCAATCTGCTGCTGCCGGATTTCTCCAAGCTGATGCCACAAGCCGGGCTGGGGCAGATTTTCTCCGGCCATGGCTTCTCCGAGCACGGCAAATCCATCCTAAAATTCCTTGCCATCGGCGCTACGGGGGCCGTCATCATCCTCTCTAGCCGGGCGCGCTTTGCCGCGCTGGCGTTGCTGCCGTTTCCCGCGATGGGCACTACACTCAGTATCGCGCTGCAAATGCTTGTCGGCATCTGCCTTGCACTGGTGGTGCTGGCGGTGGGCGACCTCGCTTTGCAAATCTGGCTGCACCGGCAGAAATTGCGCATGTCAGACGCAGAAATCCGCGAGGAAATGAAGGATGCGGCGGGCAACCCGCATGTCAAATCCCGCCAGCGCGCGCTTTCGCGCAAGCTGGCTCGCGCCCGGCAGATGCAACGCATCCCGGAAGCCTCTGTGATCGTTACCAACCCTACCCATTATGCCTGCGCCATACGCTACCGCCGCGGCGCCGACAGAGCTCCCCTGCTGTTGGCCAAGGGCGTTGGCATGCAGGCAGAGGAAATCATCACCCGCGCCCGTGCCCATGGCATTCCGGTGGTGCAATCCCCACCCTTGGCCCGCGCCATCTACCGCCATGTGGAGCCGGATGACCATGTACCGGCAGCACTTTACCGCGCTTGTGCGGAGGTTCTGGCCTATATCTGGCGGCTGCAGCATTGGCGCGCTCAGGGCGGTACTAGGCCGCTGCCGCCCAAGCCGCCGGAGGGCGAAATCGAAATATCCCGCTGGCCCCCCGGCGGGATATAGGCTCGCGATACGATGGTGTTCCGGGTTTCTGGCAGAGCCGCTGCCCAACTATAGGGTGTCTATTATTTAGATCACTCTGTATAAATTGGTTGACGCCCCTTTGGTTTTCGCACATGAAAATCTTGTCAGGAAGTCTTGCCAGTTTCTGGCGTAAGAACACCAAAACCTTGCAGGGATAACAAAATAATGAGCACAGTCCCCCGTTCGGGCGAAAGGTTGCGGCGCGACAGTCTGGGCCTTTCCCAGATCATTGCGTCTACCCTCGCCAACATCGCTCCTGCGATGAGCTTTTTCTTCGGCTTCGGCCTCATCGCCTCAGGTGCTGGGGTTGGCGCACCATTGACCATCCTGGTCGCCATGGTGGTTATTCTGTTCCTTACCAACACGCTGGCGCAGTTTTCTAAATACCGTCCCAGCGCCGGGTCTTTCGTCACCTTCATCGGCATGTCCTTCGGGCCGTGGGCTGGTGCGGCGGCCTCTATCTTCGTAGTGGTGGGCTACTGCATCGCGGCGTCCTCGGTGGTGGTCATCTCTGGCGGCTGGGCGGCGCAAACGCTGCAGGTGTTCCTGGGCGTCAACGTCCCCTGGCAGGTGCTCAGCATCATCGCCACCGCCGTGGTCGGGCTGCTGGTCTCTCGTGGCATTTCGCTTTCCACCACCTGGGCGGCAATCTTCTTCTATTTCGAGCTGATCCTGCTGTTCATCGGCGCGGTGATCATGCTGGTGGTGAACTGGCATTCCATTTCCATGGCACCGTTTCTCGTCTCCTCCGTCACCGGCGGCTGGAAGGGCATCGGGCTTGGCTTCCCGCTGGCGATTTACCTCTTCATCGGCTGGGAGAACTCGGCCATGCTGGCGGAGGAAACCACCAATCCCCGCCGGAACGTGCCGCGCGCGCTTATCACCGGCACGCTCTCCATCGGCATATTGTATATGTTCCTGGCATTCGCGACTGAGACCGCCTTCCATAACGACGCCAAGGCTCTCACCGCTTCGTCGTTGCCTTATGTAGATGCTTTCAAGGCTTCAGCCGCCGGGGTGTTGATCGTGGCCTACCTGGCCGGAGTGACCAGTATTTTCTCCTCGCTCATCGGCCTCACGAACGCTCAGGCGCGCATTTTGTTCTCCTCTGCGCGTGAGGGTCTGCTGCCGCAATTCTTCGGCAAAATCCATCCGCAACACCGCACCCCGCACACCGCGATGTGGACCTATATCGTGGTGGCGTTGCTCATCGTGTTGGTGTTCGGCACGGTAGATAAAATCGACCCGGTGACCTTGTTCGGTGATACCGGCACGCTCGGCACCATTCCGGTCATCGTCACCTATCTGCTCACCAATCTGGCGTTGCCGGTTTATATGCTGCGTTACCACCGGGAAGATTTTAATATCTTCACACATCTTATCGTGCCGGTGGTGGGTACGGTGGCCATGGGCTTCCCGCTCTGGGGCCTGGTCGAACCCGGCCAACCTTATCCGTTCAACCTCTACCCGGCATTGTCGCTGGGGCTGCTGGCTATTTCGGTGGTTTACGGGATTATCCTGGCCAAATCCAAACCGGACCTTGTCCAGCGAATCGGCTCTTACGTCGCCGACGAAGAGTTTTAAAATAAAAGGGCGGTCCTTCGGGACCGCCCTTTTTCATTCAAGGCAGCATCAGGTCTTCCGCGCGGCCATGCTTTTGCAGGTGCTTCTCGATCACCTCATTCACCGCTTTGAAACTATCCAGCCGGTACCACACGCCCTCCGGGTAGACCACCGCGCAGGGGCCAAGCTCGCAACGGTCCAAACAACCAGCCTGGTTAACGCGGATATTCTGCAAGCCCAGCTCCTTCACCCGCACTTTCATGTAATCGCGGATTTTCTCAGACCCCTTGCTGGCGCAATCGCCACGCGGGTGGCCCTCTGGCCTGCGGTTGTTGCACACAAAAATATGCGTTTCGTAATACGGCGCCGGGTCCCCGGCCAATCGCTCACCCAAAGCTGTTACTCCTGCTGCTTTGCCCCTATTTAGCGGGGGTTACAGGAGCCGGCAAAATGCAGAACCGTTTGAAGGATTCGTCCTCCCCTTATCTTCTCCAGCACCAGGATAACCCGGTGCATTGGCATATGTGGGGTGAGGAAGCCTTTGCCGAGGCCAAGGCGCGCAATGTGCCGGTGCTGCTCTCCATCGGCTATGCCGCCTGCCATTGGTGCCATGTGATGGCGCATGAAAGTTTCGAGAACGAGGCGGTGGCGGCGCTGATGAATGAGCGCTTTGTCTCCATCAAGGTGGACCGCGAGGAACGCCCGGATATCGACCAGACCTACATGACCGCCCTGCACGCCATGGGCCAGCAGGGCGGCTGGCCTCTTACCATGGTGCTGACGCCGGATGCCGCACCCTTCTGGGGCGGCACGTATTTTCCGCCCAAGCCAGGCTTCGGGCGGCCCAGTTTCTCCCAGGTGCTTGTTGCCTTGTCCGATGCCTGGAAGGACGAGCAAGGCCGCATCGGCCGCTCGGTCGCCTCCATCCAGAACGCCTTGGCCAAGGCCGCCGCCGCCAAACCAGGCGACCCGCCAGGGCCGGAGCTGCTGGATGCCGCCCGCGCGGCGTTTCTGCGCAGCATGGATTGGGAGCAGGGCGGGCTTTCCGGCGCGCCGAAATTCCCCAACATTCCGGTGTTTCGTTTCCTATGGCATGAATATTTCCGCGGCGGCGATAATGCCTGTGCCGCTGCTGTGCATCTGCTGCTGGACCGGATGAGCCAGGGTGGCATCTACGACCATCTGGGCGGCGGCTACGCCCGCTACGCCACGGATGATTCCTGGCTGGTGCCGCATTTCGAGAAGATGCTCTACGACAACGCGTTGATCCTGGAGATGCTGGCCTTCGCCCAGGCGGACAAACCCACCCTGCTCTATGAGGCACGGGCGCGGGAGACGGTTGAATGGCTGGTGCGGGACATGAGTGCCGAGGGCGCTTTCGCGGCGTCGGAGGATGCGGATTCGGAAGGCGAGGAAGGCAAATTCTATGTCTGGTCCCGCGCGGAAATTGCAGGCGTGCTGGGCGAGGAGACGACGTTTTTCGAGCGTTTCTACCCGCTGCCGGAACACGGCAATTGGGAAGAGAAAATCATCCTGGAGAGAAAAGCACCATTTGGGCCGGATGAGGTGCAGCTTGCCGCCTGCCGGGAAAAATTGCTGGAAATACGCATCCAACGCGTACGCCCAGGGCGGGATGATAAAATCCTCGCGGATTGGAACGCGCTGATGATCACGGCCTTGGTGAAGGCCGGATGCGTGTTTGCGAGGCCCGATTGGGTGGCGCTGGCGGGCCAAGCCTTCAACACCCTGCTGGCCGCCATGAGCCAGACGGACGGGCGGATCGCGCATTCCATGCGCCACGGCAAAATCTCCGCCGCCGGGTTGCTGGAAGACCAGGCGGGGATGATCCGCGCTGCTTTGGCACTTTACCAGGCCACCGGGGCGCAGGGATATTTAAGCCGGGCAGAGACGATTCTGGCCGCCACGGAAACGCATTTCGGCGATGGGGCAGGGGCATTCTATATGTCCGCCGACGATGCCGGTGATGTGTACGCCCCGCGCGGGCGCAATGTGCAAGACGGCCCAGCACCTTCGGGCATCGGGTTGATGGCCGAGAATTACGCAATGCTGTTTCACCTCACCGGCAAGCTTGAATACCGCGCCAAGGCAGAGGCGCTGCTGGCGGCCTATGGCGGGCGGGGGCAAGCCCTCACCGGCTCGCCCATTTTGCTGGGTGCAGCGGATATGCTGGCGAACGCGGCCTGCGTGGTGGTCACCGGAGGGGCGGAGGATCTGGCGCAGGCGGCCTTGGCGGCGGCGGACCCGGCGGTGCTGGTGCTGCGCGGTGCCGCCGAAGTTGATGCGTCGCACCCCGCGTATGGCAAGCCGGATGATGTGAAGGCGGCCTATATATGCCGGGGGAATGTTTGCGGCTTGCCTGTGGCCAATGTTGAAGGTTTGAGGCATAAACTACAACGTTTCACGTGGAACAATTCTGATGATGTGGTATAATAACGTCTTGTTAGTTGTTGAATAATGACGTCAGGCTTTTTCCTGGTGATATTTGAAGGACGCATTGATCTTGTCCAGCAGATGCTGACCCGCGGTGGTGGGTAGGTATTTCGGCGTCTCGCCAGGCTTCAGGCAGGTGGGCAGGCATTCCACGGGCGTATAAAAATCCGGGTCGAAGAAGAAGGGCAGGGAGTAACGCTCATGGCCTGAAAGATTGATCACCCGGTGCGGGGTGGAGCGAAACACGCCATTGGTCCAGCGCTCCATCATGTCGCCGATATTCACAACATACGTGCCGGGAATGGGCGGGGCGTCGATCCAACTTCCATCCAGCCCCTGCACCTGCAATCCGCCGGAGGAATCCTGGTGCAGCAGGGTCAGGCAACCGAAATCCGTATGCGCGCCGGCACCTAACTGGGCTTCGGTGA
>JAKBCD010000095.1 GCA_021808205.1 Pseudomonadota bacterium
TCAGATTATCGTAGAGCGCATAGGGATTGGTGTTGGTATATAGATAACCACCCGAGACGGTGAGCCGCTGATTGCCAAAATTCGCGCTCAGATCGGTCATCCGGTTGCCGAGGGAGTTGTGCGACAAGCGGCCCCGATAGGCGATGTTGAACCAAGGGGTTGGGGCGACGATCGCGCGGGTGACAATGTCCGAGACGTTATCCTGCAGCCCGGAGGCGGGCAGATACACGAGATCCTTGTGGAAACGATAGGATTGGCCGATGAGCCCATCCAGAATCATGCCGCCGGGCAGATACCAGGCCGCGTGCAGGGCGTAATCCACCCGCGCGCCGCCTTCCAGCCGGTCGATACCGGGGTAGCGGTTGAGGGAGAACAGATTGGCGTCCGAAAATTCGAGATCGAGGCTGTCTTCGTTCGGAATTCTGGCGTTGTTCGAGATGCCGGTGACCGGCGAGGTAACAAACTGGACGATCGGCTCGATAATCTGACTGCCCCAATGCTGCGTGGCGCGCAGGAAAGGCCAACGCAGCATCACGGCACCATAGGGCTGGGCGCGAGCAATGCTGCTCTGCTGGGAGATGCTGAAATTCGGTTGCTGGTTCAGCTTGTCGGCGTTGTAATAGGCGGCATCGATCTGTAGCCGCGCCGTGCCAACGATGCCTTCCGGCAGCATGAAGGGCAGCGAATAAGAGGGGATGAAGGCAATCCGCCGGGTGTTGGTGCCAACATCGCGCAATACGTTGAAAACGCTGGTATCCACCCGGAAGGTGCCGCCCAGCAGGCTGTCCGGCCGGGAGACGAAATTGTACTGACCGTAGGGGGCGACGATGGGCAGCTTGCTCTGGTTCACCGAGGCTACGAGGCCCTGGTAGGTCTCCGCGTCGATCCGCGCATAGGAGCCCTGGCCGAAGCCTTCCAGGAAGATGTTACTCTCCAGATAGGCGGCGTTTGGCAGGATGCTGAAATCGTCCAGATATTGCGGGTTAGAGGCGCGGTTGAAGGAAAAACCCGCGCGCCAGGCATTGTTGAGGTCGAACGTGCCGTTCGCGAAAACCGAATTCCCGAATTTGCCGCGGTCCCGTCCGCCGGAGAGCTTTACATCTAGCGTGCCCTGGTTGAATGCCTCTCGGTAATCGGCCTTCAGCGCCGGGCCTTGCTTGGTGGCAAAGACTGGGGCGAGGGTGAGATCCGCCGATCTGCCGAGGGTGATGTAATAAGGAATGACCAAGAAGGCGCCGAGCTGCGAGGTGGCGCCGATGGAGGGAATGAGCAGCCCTGTCTTTCGTTTTACCGAAGGGTCGGGCTCGCTCATGTAGGGCAGCCAGAACACCGGCACGCCCTTCATCAGCAGGGTGGCGTTGCGGAACTCGATCATTTTATGTTCAAGGTCGCGCGTCGCGCTGGTGGCGCGGATCGTCCAGGTGGGGGCTGAGCGCGGGTCGCTCTTACACAGGTCGCAGGCGGAGTACACCGGCTTGGACAGCTCGTCGATCTGGCCGTCATAGCGTTGGCCGCCATTGGCGATGATGCGGGCATTCTGTGCCAGCCGCGCCGCGACAGATACCATCACCGCGTTCTTCATATTATCAGAAAGCACCACATGCTCGGCATAGACGGTGGTGCCGTCCGGCTGCACCAGCACCACATGGCCCGAGGCGGTGACAACATTGGTCTTGCGATTGATCGTCACCTTATCCGCGTGCAGAGTCTGGCCACTCTGGATGGCGCTGACATGGCCGGCGGCGGTGATGATGTTGCCGGTTTTGTCGTAGGAAAGCCTGTCCGCCTTGAAGCTCACGGGCGCACGGGTGACGCCGGCGGGCGCCGGGCTGGAAACCAGGGGGCCAACGGGCTGGGCAAAACCCTGCCCGGCAAGGCTGGTGGCGGCAAGAAGCAGCAGGATTCGGCCAGTGCGGGTCATGGCTCAGCCATCTTCCAGATGCAGCAACAAGGCAAGCGCCAAAAATAATCCCGCCACCGTTGGCGCCCAGGCGGCCAGGCTCACCGGCACCGCGCCGGAGGTGCCGAACTGGTTGGCAACTTCGGAGACCATGAACAGCGCAAAACCGAAGCCCACCCCTGCAACCAGCATGGTGCCAGCGCCGCCGCGCCGCGAGGGGCGCATGGAAAACCCTGCAGCCACCAGCGCCATGGTGGCGCAGAGCAGCGGCAGCGCCAGCAAAGACTGGAACACCAGCTCATGCTGTGTGGTCGAGAAGCCGGAACGCCGGAGGAGATGGATGAAACCTGGCAGCGCCCAGAAAGACAACGCGTTGGGCGAAGCGAAGCTCTCCTGCACGCGGTTGACGGTGAGGTCGGTGGGGAAGCTCATCTGCTGGAGATGCTGGGGGGTGGAGCCGGGCTGCAGCAGCGAGACGTCTTGCAGCGCCCAGTCGCCGGAATTCAACGTGGCGTGCCCAGCCTCCAGCCTCTCCAGCAGGTCCGTATTCGCGTCCAGCCGCAGGATGCTCACCTGGTCGGCCACCAGCGCGTTGTGGTGCAGCCGGACATTGCGGGCGTGCACCACGGCGACACCGTGGGGGATGAGGCCGCTATCGGCCTGACGCACCCAAAGCGAGCCGCCATTTAGCGAAAGCGGTCCACCGGAGGGCTTGAGATAGATATTGTCGAGCTGTTCGGCCCGGCCATACATCACCGCCGAAAGGGGGCTGACCGCGGTGGTGCAGAGCACCCCCAGCACCCCGGCCACGAGCACGGGCACGGCCAGAAACTGCCAGGCCGAGATGCCGGCGGCGCGTGCCACCACCAACTCGGAGGAACGCGCCAGCCGCCAGAAGGCATAGATGCCGCCCAGCAACACCGCGAAAGGCATGATCTGCATCAGGCTCCAGGGTAGGCGCAGCACTTCGATTTCAACAAGCATGCCAAAGCTGGCATGCGGGGCGGTGGCGGACTCGCGCAAAAGCTCCAGAAAGTCGAACAGGGCGACCAGCCCGGTAAGCCCGCCGCTCATGGCCAGCACCGCGGTGGCGAAATGCCGGCCAAAATACCAGGAGATGGTGAGCGGCAGCTTCATGCGCGCGGGGCGCCCTGGCGCAGAAGCAGCAGCGCGGCAATCCCAGCAGGCACCACCGTCCAGATCCAGATGAGCGGCAGCAGCGCGGTGTCGCGGGCGGCGAGATTGTTTACCCCCAGCCCCAGCGCCACCAGTGCGGTAACGATGCCGACCGCCCCGATGATGCGCGCCAGCCCGCCATGGCGGCGGAAGGAGCCGCCAAGCGCCGCCACCAGCGCTACCAGCGTATAGCTGAGGGTGGAAAGCGGCGCGCTCAACCGCCGCTGTGCCTCCACCAGCCATTTAGCGCGGTCGCCATGCGGCATGTCCGCCGGGGGGTGAAACAAGGCCGATAGCGGCGCCTCCGCTGGATCTGTGCCGATGGGCACGCCATTGCGGGCGGCCTCCGCCAGGGAAAGCGTATTGCGCTCAAAGGTCAGCAGGTTGAGCTGGCCGGTTTTCGGGTCGATCTGCTGGCGCGAGCCGTTTTCCAGCACCACCACCGGACCCTGCGGGGTTACCATCAGCTGGCCCGTGCGGGCTAATATGGTGGCGGGCGCGCTGTGGTCGCGATTATCCTCAATGAGTATGCCCTTGAGGCTGCCATTGGCGCTGCGCGACTGCACATAGACGGTGATATCGTGGGAAACCGGGGTGAACACCCCCGGCTCCAGCAGAAACGCCGCAATCTGATTGCGGATCTCATATTGGTAGTCGCGGAAGATCGAAAGGCTCCACGGTACCGCGCCAAGGCTCAGTGCATAGCCGAACAGCGTTACCGCCAGCGCCAGCGCCAATGCCGGGCGGGCGAGCTTGGCGTCCGACAGGCCAAGCCCGCGCATGATGGTGAGCTCCCGATCCCCGGACAGGCGCAGATAGATGAACAGCACCACGATGAAGCAGGTGATCGGCAAAATCGTGGAGAGAAAGCTCGGCACCAGCAAGGCGGTGAGCTTGATGAATACGAAGGGCGAGAGCCCGTGGCTGACAATGATCTGGATGAAGCGCAAAGACTGGGTGAGCCAGATAAGCGCCACCAGCCCCGTGGTAACGAGCACCAGCGCCAGCGCCAGTTGGCTAAGCACATAACGGTCCAGGCGATGGAATAGGGGCAAGTCTGGCATCTCGGCTGCATCTCTGGCGGCCCGCGGCGGTGAAGGCAAGGGCGTTGGGCTGTGCAGAAACATCCCGTGACCAAACAGCGCAGATGCGGCAAAATTATGCGGGGCGCCTGCAACAAAAAATCGTTGTGTTTTTAGCAAAATTCTGCCGGATTGATGGATTATGATCCTGAAGGCACGGCTTGCGCAAGCCGCGAGCCTGCGGTCGCGCCTTTCTGCGCATAGTTATATATGTGAACGCCTCGACATCTGGCTGTCACATCGCTACTTGGAACCCCAGATGAGTAAGGCAGACCCCTGGCATGATTGACGACGACAAGCCACATGAAGAATGTGGCGTATTCGGCGCTTGGAACGTGGCGGATGCGGCGGCGATCACGGCTCTAGGGCTGCATGCGCTGCAGCATCGCGGCCAGGAGGCAACGGGCATTGTCACCCATGACGGGGTAAGGTTCCACTCCCACAAGGGGTTGGGACTAGTAGGCGATAATTACGGCGACGCCAAGGTAATGGCCGGACTGCCGGGGGCACGGGCCATCGGCCATAACCGCTACGCCACCACCGGCGATACGGTGCTGCGCAATGTGCAACCGCTTTTCGCGGAATTCGAATTTGGCGGCTTTGCCGTGGGTCATAATGGCAACCTCACCAACGCGCACACCTTGCGCAAGGCGCTGACGCGCCGGGGCTGCCTCTTCCAGTCCACCATGGACTCGGAAGTGTTTGTTCATCTTATCGCGATCTCCCTTTATTCTAATGTCGTTGACCGGCTGATCGATGCGATCAAGCAGGTGATCGGCGCCTATTCGCTGGTGGCGCTGACCAATGAGCAGCTGATTGGCGTGCGCGACCCGTTGGGCGTGCGCCCGCTGGTGCTGGGCAAGCTGAGCGGTGCCGACGGCAAGGCCGGCTGGGTGCTGGCCTCTGAAACATGCGGGCTGGATATTGTGGGCGCGGAATTCGTGCGCGATATCGAACCCGGTGAGATCGTGCTGATCGATGATAGCGGCGTGCAGAGCATCAAACCCTTTGCGCCACAGAAGCCGCGCTTCTGTGTGTTCGAATATATCTATTTCGCCCGGCCGGATTCCATCATGGAAGGCAACCCGGTCTATACCGCGCGCAAAAAGATTGGCGCGCAGCTGGCGTTGGAAACGCCGGTGGAGGCGGATGTGGTGGTGCCGGTGCCCGATTCCGGCGTGCCCGCCGCCATGGGCTTCGCGGAGGCGTCCGGCATTAATTTCGAGCTTGGCATCATCCGCAACCATTATGTCGGACGCACTTTTATCGAGCCGACCGACCAGATCCGCCATCTCGGCGTGCGGCTTAAACATTCGGCAAACCGTGCCATGATCGAGGGCAAGCGTGTCGTGCTGGTGGATGATAGCATCGTGCGCGGCACCACCAGCCAGAAGATCGTGGAGATGGTGCGCCAGGCTGGGGCGAAAGAGGTGCATATGCGCATCGCCGGCCCGCCGACCACCCATTCCTGCTTCTATGGCATCGATACGCCCGAGCGCGCCAAGCTACTGGCCGCGCGCAATTCCGTGGAGGAGATGGCCAGGCTGATCGGGGTGGATTCGCTGGCCTTCATCTCAATAGACGGGCTTTACAGGGCGTTGGGCAAGGAAGGGCGGAATGCAGCTCAACCCGCCTTCTGTGACGCCTGTTTCACCGGCGATTACCCGATTGCGCTGACCGACAATGCCGAGCCGCGGGAAAGCAAGCCCAGCTTGCTGGCCGAACTGAGTTAACGCAACAGGTCAAGAAAAACCCCACCGCAATGTGGGGTTTTTTATGGCCTGCCTACCCGTCCGGATCTTGCTGAAATCCCCCTTGAAATCTGCATTTCGTCACTTGATTAGTTGTAAACTCAAAGGGGTAGGCGACATAATGTGTCATTTAAGCCACATTCGCCCTCCAAAACGTCAAGACGGCACGTTTGGTCTGGCATTCGAGATTAGCGGCATGTAGGTTGCAATCCGGTTACTGTTGATGGCGTTTGTTCAGGCGGATTTTAGGGTTTGCCCGCGCTATCCGATTAGGGTTTAGGCATCACGCGCTAACAATGCGCAATGAGGAGGCATAATGATTACGATGCGTCGGCAACTTCTAGGACTGGGCTTCGTGGCCGCGTCCTCTCTTCTGGCCCTGCAGACGGCTCACGCGATGAACGGCCCAACCGCGATCAATATTGATGGCGGCCCGCTTGGCCAGCTTGAACTGAGCGGTGGCATGGATGGCTATGGCTTCTACACCTCCGGTCTGCCGGCGCGCGGCGTTGGCGTGAATACCAGCGACATCGGTACCAATGTCGCCAACGCGCTGATCGATCTGCAGAAGACCTCTGGGGTATTGCAATTTAACATCGAAGTCGGCGCCAATGGCGGTGCCTTGACCCTTGGCACACTCACCAGCCGCCCGGCTCAGACCACGATCAACAATTTCAGCACCGGCCCGCTTTACATTGGCTCCGTGACTGTCGCGCCGACGGGCATGCCCTTTACGATCTCCGCCGGTCGTCTCAACTCGCTCGAAGGTTGGGAGTCGGGCGTTGATTGGGTCAACGAGTCTCAGCTCACCACCGATATCTACTATGTCGAGAACAGCCAGGCGGACGGCGTTGAGGGCAGCTATACGGCTGGCCCTGTCAGCGCGACCGTCGAGTTCGGCGATGGCTGGGACACGCATGTGTTCAACTTCGCGCAGGC
>JAKBCD010000096.1 GCA_021808205.1 Pseudomonadota bacterium
TCGATATGGTGCGCCGGGATGCGTTGAAAATGGGCTATACCCATATCGAACTTTCCTGGATTCTTGAAGACAATATGCCAATGCGCCGGATGATCGAGAGCATGAACGCCAAGCCCTACAAAACCTATCGGGTGTTTGAGGCGGCGCTTTAACCGCGCAGCCAGCCTGCCTGGCGATACCACGCAACGGTTTCGGCAAAGCCCCGCGCCAGATTTATGCGCGGGGTGTAAATCTCTCTCGGCAAAAGCTCAGCCGGGTGCACAGACCAATCGGGGTGCAGAACCTCCCGCGCTTTGCCAAGGGTAAAAATCGGCGGGGTTTTGCTAAAGCCGCCCAGCAGCCCGGAAGAAAACCCCGCTGATAAAACCAAAGCTTTTGGCAAACGTATCAATTTTGTTCGCCCACCAGTGGCGCGCGCGGCCGCATTCATCAGCGCGCGCAGGGTGTAGCCTTCCGGGCGCTCATCGGCGAGGGCAAAGCAACCAGGCTGAAACTTCGGCCCTGCCATGGCGGTAATGGCACCTGCCGCGTCCGCCGCATTTATCACCGCGGCTTTGCCCTCGCTCAGTAATGGCGCGACTAGGTATAAACTTGCCCGGAACAGCGCCAAGGTTTGCCTGTCCCACGCTCCGTAAATCGCTGGTGGACGCAGGATCGCCAATTGTGCCTCGGCATCACGGAATTCCCGTCGTGCCGCGTCCTCCGCAGCTTGCTTACTGAATGCGTAGTCAGAGAGTTGCGGCTCCCGTGCTGCCAGGGATGAGATCAGAGTAAATTTCGCATCAGGTGCCACGCGCCGCGTTATCCGCGCCAATGCCGCCGTGCCGCCCTGATTGGCGTGCAGAAATGCCCCCCGGTTGCGCGCCTTGATCAGCCCGGCGGCATGCACCACCACATCTGCATCCTGCACAAGTGCCGCCAGAGCTGATTTATCCTCCAGCCTGCCCCGCACGGTTTCAAAGCTGATGCCATCAAAAACCGGATGCGCTGTGCCGTGCCGCGCCAGCAGCCGCAGCCGGAAGCCTGATTGCGCCAGAGCAGGGACGAGATGCAGCCCTAAAAACCCGGTGCCACCAGTGACGGCAACGAGCGGGCCAGGGCTCATTCCGCTGCGGTGGCGGTGGCCTGAGGAAGAAAGGCGCCGGCCTGATACATCATCCGTGCGCGGGAGCGGCTGAGCTTGCCAGAGGATGTTTGCGGCAGGCTATGCGGTGGCACCAGCACAACGCGGGTTTCCAGCCCTTGGCGGCCAAGGAAGAAGCGGGTGAGCGCCAGCGCCAGCGCCTCGCGTTGGGCGGGGTCGGTCATACGGCATTGCACCAGCACCACAACCTCCTCATCCTCGCCGTTATCCACCGAGAACACCGCCACATCGCCGCTGCGCAGGCTTTGCACCTCAGCCTCGGCGGCCCATTCAAGGTCTTGCGGCCAGACATTGCGGCCATTGACGATGAGGAGATCCTTCGCCCGGCCGGTAATGACGATCTGCGTGTTGACAAGATAGCCAAGATCACCGGTATCCAGCCAGCCATCCTGGGCGAGTACGCGTGCGGTTTCCTCCGGTGCGCCGAAATAGCCTAGCATCATGCTTGGCCCACGCACGAAGATGCGACCCACCTCGCGTTCGCCCAGCGTGGTGCCGTCTTCACCGCGCACCTCTACCTCATGATTGGGCAGCATTTGTCCGCAGATCACGAAGCGGCGTGTACGTTCGCTATCTGCACTGGCGGGCACGGCACGGTGCTCGCGCTCCAGGGCTAGCCCATCCACGGCGTCTTCCCGGGCACCCTGGCCATCCGGGCTGAAGCTCAACGCCACCGTTGTCTCGGCCATCCCGTAGCAGGGAATGAAGGAGGTTCCTGGAAAGCCGTTGGCGCTGAAGCGCTCGGCAAAGCGGGTCAGCACGGCCGGGCGGATCATGTCGCCGCCGATGCCAGCGCGCCGCCAGGAGGAAAGGTCGATATCGTCTGTCGAAGCTGTTCGCGCCCGGCGGGTGCACAGCTCGTAGCCAAAAGAGGGGCTGAACGAGATGCTGGCCTTGTTCCGGGTGATGAGCTGCAGCCAGAGCAAGGGCCTGCGGGCAAATTCGCGTGTCGGCAGAATATCAACCGAGATCTGACAGGCCAAGGGCATCAGCAGAAATCCGACCAGCCCCATATCGTGATAGAAGGGCAGCCAGCTCGTGCAGCGATCTTCCTCGTTCACCTGTAAACCGAATTTCGCCATGTAATAGGCATTGGCCATGAAGGCGGATTGCGTGATCGCGATGCCAAGCGGAAAGCGTGTACTGCCGGAGGAGAATTGCAGGTAGGCGAGGGATTCGGGGGCCGGCAGTGCTTCTTCGTCCACCATCGGCGCGCCCTCAAGCGCTGCAATCATGCCCGAGCAACGCAGGCCGAGCCCTTCCACCGCCTCCGCCAGCCAGTCAGCCAGCACGGCAGGGCCGAACACGGCGTGCGCATCGGCACCCTGGATCATCCGGCGCAAGAAGGAGATATATCCCTCCTTGCCGCCAAAGGCTGAGGGCAAAGGCAGCGGGGCGGGCACCAGCCCGGCATATTGGCATGCGAAAAACGCGCGAGCGAAATCGCCATCGCTCTCGGCCAGCAGCCCCACACGTTCGCCGGGTTGCAGCCCAGCACCCAGCAGCCGACGCGCCAGCGTCACGGCCTGGTTTCGCAAGGCGGCGTAGGGCAGCACCTCGGTCAGCACGCCTTTGCCGGAGTAGAAATTCAGGCCAGTGGTGCCGCGCGCGGCATAATCCAGGGCTTCGGCGAGAGTCCCGAAATCGGCGATACGCATGGCCAGCCCATTCTGGTGAGTCGGGGTGGGCTCAGTCATATCGCCTAGAAAACGCCGTGGTTGCCATCCTGTTGGCGCTAACAGAGTCGCAAGGAAATGGCAATGCTTTGCCGTGTGTGCGGTTGATAGCGCCGCCCGCCGCCGAGCACAAGCGCAAGGCCGTTTTGGCATCTTGCCGCGAAGTCTCCATGAGCATCCCCAGAACGCTGCATTTTTGCTGGATCGGCCCCCATCTTGTCTGGGCGCAAGGTGTCGCGCTGCTCTTCGCCGCGGCACAAAGCGGCATCGACGAGATCATTCTGCATCACACGGACGCGCTGGCCGAGGGCCGGTACCGCGCGCCTCGGCCAAGGCGGGGGTAAAATGCCAGCGCTTGACGCCGGAATCGCTGCTGGCTCCGGCGCCGGCGCGCTTGGGCTTGGGCTTGGGCGAGGCGCTCACCCGGCTTTACGCGCGGCTCTCCAGCCCGGTGCGCACCAAGCCCTATGTTGCGGTGATCAACCCCGATTATGTGCCCGCCCATCGCCAAACTCAGCTCTACAGCGCCCTGGTGGATGCAAACATTCCAGGCTTATTCCGGCTGGAGCATGGTACCCGCTGACACGGCTGTCACACTTGCGACACATGCCGGAACAAGCTAGGACGCTTGACTACTTACCGCGCAAAGTTCGGACCCACCCAGGTTTAGCCCGCAGTCCGTCCGGAGCCTTACGCGTGAAAGCGCGTCGCTCCGGTGCCGAATGTCCCGGCGGGGTTGCGGCAGGCAAGGAGGCTTGGGTTTCAGGATTGAGATACGTCGGCGACTCACGAAACGGCAATTCGAAGTGGCAAGCCTGCGCCCGTGGCGGGCGTGTGCCTGCTCGCCATGCGCTCGCCCGGCTTTTTGCAACGCCCTGTTCCCCAGCAGAATTTAGCGAGAATCGAGGTTGATTATGGCGAAGAACGGCGGCATCCGCATCGCGATCGCGGGCATTGGCAATTGTGCCAGCTCCCTGATCCAAGGACTTTACTATTACACGCCAGAGCGCTGCGCCGAGGGCGTCGTCGGCCTGATGCACACTGAGATCGGCGGCTATCAGCCGAATGACATCAAGGTTGTGGCCGCGTTCGACGTGGATGCCCGCAAGGTCGGCCAGGATGTCTCCAAGGCCATGTTCGCCAAGCCCAACTGCACCACGGTGTTTCAGACTGAAATCCCGGAAATGGGTGTCACCGTGAAAATGGGCCAGGTGCTGGATGGTATTTCCGAGCATATGGCCAATTACGACGAGGACCGCACCTTCGTACGCTCTGACGCCAAGGAGCTGACCAAGACCGAGGTCGTCGCCGAGCTGAAGGCGAGCCGCGCCGACGTGCTGCTGAACTACATGCCTGTGGGTTCCGAGGCTGCCGCGCGGTTCTATGCCGAATGCGCGCTGGAGGCAGGCTGCGGCTTTGTCAACAACATGCCGGTGTTCATTGCCAGTGACAAAGCCTTTGCCGACCGCTTCGCTGCCGCCAACCTCCCGATCATTGGCGACGACATCAAATCCCAGGTGGGTGCCACCATCACTCATCGTGTGCTGACGGACCTGTTCGCCAAGCGCGGGGTTAAGCTGCTGCGGACCTACCAGCTCAACACCGGCGGCAACACGGACTTCCTGAACATGAAGAATCAGGATCGCCTGGCTTCGAAGAAAGTCTCCAAGACCGAGGCCGTGCAGGCCGTGACCAAGAAGCGGCTGGAGCGGGAGGATGTGCATATCGGCCCCTCCGACTACGTGCCCTGGCAGAACGACAACAAGATCGCCTTCATCCGCATGGAAGGCCTTTTGTTCGGCGATGTGCCGATGGATATCGAGCTGCGCCTCTCCGTGCAGGACAGCCCGAACTCCGCCGGCGTGGTCATCGACATGGTCCGCTGCTGCAAGTTGGCACTGGAGCTGGGCGTTGGCGGCGTGCTGGCCGGCCCCTCCGCCTATTTCTGCAAACACCCGCCCGTGCAGTACACGGACGATGTGGCCTACGAGATGACCGAGGCGTTCATCCGCACCCGTCCAGCCCTTGCGGTGACTGCCGCCGAATGAAATGCCTCATCGTCGCCGCCGGGCAGGGTACCCGCCTGCGCGAGAAGGGGGAGTTGAAGCCGCTCATCCCCATCCGTGGCATGAAGCTGATCGAGCGGGTAATCCTTAACGCCAGACAGGCCGGCATCGACGAGTTCCTCGTTGTCACCGGCTACCGCTCGGAGGAATTGCAGGCCCATCTTGGGGAATTTGCCAGCCGCTCGGGTATTCACATCACCCGTATCTTCAACCGCGCCTGGGACAGGGCAAACGGCGTTTCCGTGCTGGCGGCCAAACAATATCTGGATGAGCCGTTTCTGCTGACCATGTGCGACCATCTGGTGCAGCCGGAGATACTGCGAGAGCTGATGGAGGCGAAGCAGGAACCCGGCACCGTCACGTTGGGGGTGGATTTCAACATCGAAAACCCGTTGAACGACCCGGACGATGTGACCCGTGTGAAATGCGAGGGCGACCACCTCAAGCATATCGGCAAGATCATCCGCGACTATAATTGCTTCGATACTGGTGTGTTCCGCTGCACTCCGGTGATGTTCGAGGCGCTGGAAGCTTCCCAGGCGCGGGGCGATGACAGCATCTCAGGTGCGATGAGCGTGCTGGCCGAATGGGGTAAGGCGCGTGTGCACGATATCGGTACCCGGCTTTGGGTGGATGTTGACGACCCCATCGCCTTCGGCAAGGCCGAGGCGCTGCTGGATGAAGGCAGGCTTTAAATGAGCAACGCCGCCTTTGGCGCGGCGGACCCCATCCGCCGGACCTTTGAGATTGAGGACCCGACCAACCTCTATTTCATCCACCCTCTCTCCGCCCGGCTGGTACCGGTGTTCGCCAGATACGGCATCACCCCCAATACGGTGTCGTTCATCGGCATGGGCTGCGGCATTCTGGCTGGTGTAGCCTATCATTTCTATAATCATACCGCCTGCGCCCTGCTCGGCTTCGCGCTCATGCTCGCCTGGCATGTGATGGACGGCGCAGACGGCCAGCTCGCCCGCCTCACCAAGAGCTATTCCGAGCTTGGCAAAGTACTGGATGGCATTTGCGACTACGTCACCTTCACCGCCGTTTATGTGGGGCTGGCCTTGGCCATGAGCCGTTTCATGGGCGGTTGGGCCTGGGCGCTGGTGGCGTGTTCAGGTGCTGCCCATGCCGTGCAATCCGCCGCTTTCGAAATGCAACGTCAGGATTATAATTTCTGGGGCTGGGGGCGTGCTTCCGCGGCGCTGCCAAAGCTGGAAGAGAGGCCAAGGGGCATTGCCGGGCATCTGCACCATCTCTACGCCCGCGTGCAGCTATGGGCCGCGGGCGGCGCGGCGCAATTCCATGCCGGATTCGGCGCGTTGCTGGTGGCGAATCCGCAACGCGAGGTTAATTTGCGCGCCGCCTATAGAGAGTCCTTCGCCCCGGTGATCCGCCGCTGGGGAGTGCTCGGCGCCAATTACCGCACGCTGGGGTTGTTCATCGCGGCACTGATCAAGCTGCCGGTGCTGTATTTTGTATTCGAAATACTGGGCTTTGGCGCGATTCTGTTCGTACTGCTGGAGGCGCAGAAAGCGCATTACCGCTCGTTCCTGGCGCAGGTCAGGGATTAGAGCGCTATGACTTTAGGTTCGCTCACTTTACGAGCGAGCCTGAAGTCTGAATCGCCCTCTATCTCATTGTTTTAGAGGCGGATTCAGATTTTAGAGCGGATTACGTCGTGATTCGATCTAAAATCATCCGGCTCTAAATCCACCAGCGTGACCGCGTTCCAGCAGCCAGCCGCCAAGCGCCAATAACAGTAGAGGTGGCGCAAGGGCCGAAAAGGCTGGGTTCACCGCCAGCAGCAGACCAAGATAGCCAGTGATCTGCTGCACCAGCACAAACACCATCCCCAGCAGCGCGCCGACAACAATCTGCCGCCCCGCCCCGCCCGAACGCTGCGGCCCGAATGCGAAGGGCGCTGCGATCATCGCCATGCCAATTATCGAGAGC
>JAKBCD010000097.1 GCA_021808205.1 Pseudomonadota bacterium
GTATGCAAGAGGCCGTGAAGCGGGAATCCCCGGACTGCGCGCGCCGCATCCTTCTTGGCCAGATGGAAATAATAGGTGAGCTTGAACAGGCGTTGGAGACGGTATGACCTGCAAGTTTGATCGTTCCATCGCGGCGCTGGAGCGCGCCATCAAGGATGCCAAGGCCCGACTCGGCAATCCGCCCCCCGGCCCAAAGCTACGCCGCGCCGTGGAGGCGCTGGGGGCGGCGCTTTCCAGCCCGATGCCGCGCACATATCGGGCGTGGCTTCCAAGGGATAGGGCGCGGGCTTAGAGCGCCGCGCGGATAGCCGGGGGCATGATCTGGTAAAGAAGGCCGGTCAGGGCCTCGAAGTCGATGCCGGATTCTTCCAGCGGACAGGTCACAACCGCCTGATGAAGCCCCACCGCCAGCTTCACAAACGCGCCCTCCGGTGTGCTTCCGTCCAGCCGGTCGATCTGGGCCACAGTACCCATGAGGGCGTCGCCCTCTGCATCCCCCGCGCCGGGGACCATGAAGGCGGCGTGCGCGGCCTGGAAGGCGGTGAAGGTATCAATGGCGGCTTGATCGGGCTGGGACATCGGATTCTCCTTGTTGCGGAGGCACCGTACCGGCCAGAGGATGCATAAGAAAGTTAAGATTTTTCAATAGGATAAATCCTATTCGTGGTAGGAGTTTTCCTGTTGGACGGAGCCGGGTAGGCGTCCAGGGCTATTCGCTCCGGTTTGCAACAAGCCGCATCAATAGTGTAGGAAAAAATGTAAGTACTTCGCGCCGATTCTTTATTTTATCAAGCGATTTCAATGAATTATGGCGTTGCTCTGGAGGTCCGGGCGGGAATCGAACCCACATTCACGGATTTGCAGTCCGCTACATCACCACTCTGCCACCGGACCTTCTGGTACGGCCCCTATATCCTCGCCTCGGCCGTGGTGGTCAAGCCGTGTTTTATATTCGTAAACGCGCCTTGCGCCGGGGCGGTTGAGTTTAGGCCCGCGGGGCCGCTATAAGTGCCGCACTTGCGAAATAGAAGGGTTCCATGGCCGATTTGAATGCTTTGGCGGTACAGCGCGACAACATGGTGGATTCGCAGGTCCGCCCCAACCATGTGCACGACACGCGGGTTACCGCGGCGATGCGCGTGCTGCCGCGTGAGGCTTTTGCCGCCGCCAGCCCTTTGGCCTATGCGGATGCAGACCTGCCGCTGGGCGGCGGGCGTTTCATGCTGCAGCCGATGATTGTGGCGCGGCTGGCGCAATTGGCGCTGGACGCCAACCCCACCCATGTTTTGGTTGTTGGAGCGGGCAGCGGCTACCTGGCGGCGCTGCTGAGCCTGGCGGGGGTTGAGGTTGTGGCCCTAGAGGAAGAAGCCCGCCTTACCAATGCCGCGCTAGCGGCCTATGCGCCCAAGGTGCAGGCCGTGGCCGGGCGGCTGGCCGCGGGGTGGCCCTCCGGCAGCCCCTATGATGTCATTATTATTGAGGGCGCTGTGCTGGATATTCCCGATGCGCTTGCCGCCCAGCTCAGCCCTGGCGGCCAGGTTATCACCATTCTGGCCGATGACGCCGCGCCCGGCGCGCTGGGGCGTGCCGTGGTGGCAGAGCCTGGGGCGGGTGGCTGGTCCAGCGTGAGGGTGTTTGACTGCACAGTGCCCTTGTTGCCCCAGTTCATGCCCGCTCCGGTTTTCAGCTTCTGAGCATGAAGAGCGCTATGCCCCCATGGTTGCTGGGCGGCGCGGTGGGCGGGCTTGCGCTGGGGATTGCGCCAGCCCTGGCGGCTCCACCGGCCACCCTTACCGATGCGCTGGTTGACGCCTATTACAACAACCCCACCTTGCAGGAACAACGCGCCGCCCTGCGCCAAACCGACGAAGAGGTGCCGGCGGCACTTTCCGGCTGGCGGCCGACGGTAACATTCCAGGGGCAGCTCGGGCGTGTCACCGGTGTTGAGAAATATGCCACGACCGGAATCAACCCGCTGACCAACCTGCCTGTGACGCAGCACACCAGAGTGCCTGAAAACGGCACCGAGAAAATTGCCCAGCTCACCGTTACCCAGCCCATTTACGACGGCGGCAAAACCACGAGCCAGACGCGGCAGGCCAAAAACGATGTCTACGCTGCCCGCGCGCAGCTGCTCTCCCAGGAGCAGACCGTGTTTTACAGTGTCGTGCAGGCTTACGTGTCTGTTGTTACCGACCAGAAGCTGCTGGAATTGCAGAACAATAACGAGCAGGTGATGCGCCAGCAGGTGCACGACACCAAGGCGCAGTTCAATCTGGGTGAAATCACCATGACCTCTGTGGCGCAGGCGCAGGCGTCGTTGGCCCAGGCGGAGCAGCAGGTGAACGTGGCCCAGGGGAATCTCGAAATCGCCCGGGAGAATTTCCGGCAGCTGGTGGGCGAGTACCCGGCGTCGGATCTGGCGCCGCCGCAGCCGCTGGTGCTGCCGGTGAATGATACGGCGCAGGCGGCCGCGCTGGCGCTGCGCAATAATCCGGACGTTATCGCCGCCGAATTTACCGACGCATCCGCCAAAGACGCGGTGGACGTGGCGTTTGCGGCCTTGATGCCGCAGCTTTCCCTCCAGGCTTCAGGCTATGACGAGTCCGGCAGCTCCGGCCAGAATATCTTCCAGCGTGGCGCGTCCTTCACCGGGCAGCTTACCGTGCCGCTCTACCAGGGCGGGCAGGAATATTCGGCCATCCGCGCCGCCAGAGCCAAGGAACAGCAGGCGTTTGCGGCGATTTTGGTGGCGCAGCGCAAGGCTTATGAGAACGCGGCCCAGGCATGGGAAGGCATGGCCGCCTCGCGCGGTGCGGTGCTGGCGGCGAATGCGGAGATTAAAGCAAACGCAATCGCCCTGGATGGAACCGAGCGCGAGGAGCTGGTAGGCACCCGCACCACGCTCGATGTGCTCAATGCCCAGCAATCTTTGTTGAACGCGCAGGTTCAGCAGGTGCAGAATATCTCGCAAATGGTGAATTATTCGTACAATATCGCCTTGGCCATTGGCCGCCTTACCGCGCGGGACCTAAACTTGCCGGTACAGGAATATGACGACCAGAAATACTACGAGGCGGTTAAGTTCGCCGGTTTTGGCACGGGCGGCGCGGCAGACCAGGATGCCGGCCTCGCGCCGGATGGTGCGATGCTGAACACGCCATGAGGAGGCACAATGAGCGAAGGTGACGGCATCTCCAACCGCTCTGGCCCGGCAAGCGCTGCCGAGCCGTCCATGGAGGAAATTCTGGCTTCCATCAGGCGGATTCTCTCTGAGGAAGACGCGAGGGTGGCAATGATGCCAGAAGACCAGGAGGAGCTTCTCCTGGATGCCAGTATGCGCGTGCAAGAGCAGGAGCTTCCCGCCGTGGCTTCTGCCACCGAGCCGCCTTTGCCCGAGCCAGAGCCGCATGTTGAGGCTTCCGTTCCGGCGGAGGCCGCGCACTTCACGGCTGAATCAAGCCTGCAAAGCTATGAGCCTGGCGTGGGCGCAGAATCCTGGGCTCAGGCGGATAATGTAACAGTTGAACCTTTCATAGACCTTCAATCACCCTCCACGCCGGATTTGGTGACTTTCACGGAACAGCCGATAGAAGAAGAAAAGGAATATTACATGGAAGAGCAAGTGCAGGGCCCGCAAGGGCTGGTTGACGATCAGGCCGTTTCCGAGATCAGCAATTCCATCGGCGCGCTGGTGCGCAGCGTGAGCGCTGAGCGTTCCGCAACGGTCGGCCGCCCGGGCATCACCATCGAGGATATTGTACGTGAGGAAGTGAAGCCGGTGCTGAAGGCCTGGCTGGACACGCATCTGCCAAGTCTGGTGGAGCGTGTGGTGCGCGCCGAGATCAACCGCGTGATGGACCGCGCCCAGGGCTGATTGATTTTTTGATGAATAGCGCGCCCGGCATCGGGCGCGGAGGGTTTTCGTGACGACACTGGACAAGACTTTCGAGCCGGCCTCATCCGAGGCGCGGCTTTATGCCGGTTGGGAAGCCTCCGGCGCGTTTGCCGCGCAGCCGGAGAGCAACGCGCAGCCCTACACCATCATGATCCCGCCGCCGAACGTAACCGGCAGCCTGCATGTGGGCCACGCCCTGACCATGACGTTGCAGGATATTCTTGTCCGCTACCGCCGCATGCAGGGGCGCGATGTGCTTTGGCAGCCGGGCACGGACCACGCCGGCATTGCCACGCAGATGGTGGTGGAGCGGCTGCTGGATAAGGAAGGCGTCTCGCGCAAAGAGCTTGGCCGCGAGACCTTTCTCTCCCGCGTCTGGCAGTGGAAGGCCGAGTCAGGCGGTGCCATCACCCAGCAGTTGCGCCGTCTCGGCGCCTCGCCGGACTGGGCGCGTGAGCGCTTCACCATGGATGAGGGGCTTTCCGTGGCGGTGCGCGAAGTGTTCGTGCGGCTGTTCGAGGAAGGTCTGATCTATCAGGACAAGCGGCTGGTGAACTGGGACACCCAGTTGCAGACCGCGATCTCCGACCTTGAGGTGGAAAGCCGCGAAACCAAGGGGAATATGTGGCACATTCGCTACCCGGTTGAGGGCGGCGAGGAGATCATCGTCGCCACCACCCGGCCGGAGACGATGCTGGCGGATACCGCCGTGGCCGTGCATCCCGAGAACGAAAAATACAAGCACTTCATCGGTCGGCATGTGGTGCTGCCGCTCACGGAGCGCCGCATCCCCATCATCGCGGATGAATATGCTGACCCGGAGAAGGGCACGGGGGCCGTGAAGATTACGCCCGCGCATGATTTCAACGATTTCGAGGTGGGCAAGCGGCACGGCCTGGCCATGCCCTCGATGCTCGACCGCCAAGGCCGTATCACCCTCTCGGAATTGGGCGAGATGCCGGAGTTTGTGCGCTCGCTTGAAGGGCAGGACCGGTTCGCGGCGCGCAAACTTATCGTGGCGGAATTAGAGGCGCGCGAACAACTGGTGGAGGTGAAGCCGCACCAGAACATGGTGCCTTATGGCGACCGCTCGGGCACGGTGATTGAGCCGTATCTGACGACGCAATGGTATTGCAACGCGCATGTGCTGGCCCAGCCTGCCATAAAAGCGGTTGAGGAAGGCCGCACCCAGTTTGTGCCCAAGCAGTGGGAGAATACCTTCTTCGCCTGGATGCGCGACATCCAGCCCTGGTGTATCTCCCGCCAGCTTTGGTGGGGCCACCGCATCCCGGCCTGGTACGACGAAGCCGGCAAGGTTTACGTGGCGCGCACTGAGGCCGAGGCACAGGCCAAGGCAGGGCCGGGTGTGGCGCTCACGCAAGATGAGGACGTGCTGGATACCTGGTTCTCCTCCGCCCTCTGGCCATTCTCCACGCTCGGCTGGCCGGAACAAACGCCGGAACTGGCCAAATACTACCCCACCGATACGCTGGTGACCGGGTTCGACATCATCTTCTTCTGGGTCGCCCGGATGATGATGATGGGCCTGCATTTCATGGGCGATGTGCCGTTCCGCACCATCTACATCCACGGCCTGGTGCGCGACGAAAAGGGCCAGAAAATGTCCAAATCCAAGGGCAATGTGCTGGACCCTCTCACCCTCATCGACAAATTCGGCGCGGATGCTTTGCGCTATTCCGTCGCCGCCGCCGCGGGGCAGGGGCGGGACGTGAAGCTTGGCGAAAAAATCGTCGAGACCAACCGCGCCTTCATCACCAAAATCTGGAACGCCGCGCGCTTCTTGGAAATGAACGGGGTGAAGCCAAACCCAGCGTTCAAGCCTGAAAATGCAAAGCTTCCGCTGTGCCGCTGGATTCTCGCCCGCGCCAACGAGGCAATCGAAACCGCCACCACGGGGCTGGATGCCTTCCGCCCCAACGACTACGCTGCCGCCTGCTACCGCTTCGCCTGGGGTGATTTCTGCGACTGGTTTATCGAACTCGCCAAGCCGGGCTTCACCTCGGAAGCTGATGCACCGGAAATCCGCGACACGGCGGCTTACGTGCTGGGGGTGCTGCTGCGGCTCATGCACCCGCTGGTTCCTTACGTGACCGAGGAATTATGGGATCATTTCAACTTCGGTGCCGCTTTCTCCCTCATCTCTTCGCATTGGCCCGCGCCTGCCGCCATCACGGGGGCTGAGGATGCAGCGGCGGAACTCAACTGGCTCGTCGGCCTGGTGTCAGAAATCCGCACCGTGCGGTCGGAAATGAACGTACCGCCCTCGCAGAAATCGCCGGTGTTTTTACAGGACGCAAAACCCGAAACCCTCGCCCGCGCGCAAAGCTGGTTCGAGGCGATTTCCCGCATGGCCCGCGCCTCGGAAATCGGCCCACTTGCTGGCCCGGTGCCGAGGAACGCCGCGCAGGCGGTTCTGGGCGAGGCCACGATCATTCTGCCCCTCGAAGGTCTCATCGACCTCGAAGCCGAGAAAAAACGCCTCGCCAATACGCTCGCTAAAGCCGAAGCCGAGTTGAAAAAGGTCCAGGCCAAGCTTGCGAACACGGATTTCACTTCCCGCGCGCCGGAAGCAGTGCTTGAAGAACACCGCGAGCGTGAGCAAAGCTTCACCAATGAGGCACAACGCCTCAGCGCCGCACTTGGGAGACTCGCATGATCATTCGTCCCGTCCGCCCGGAGGATAAAGCGCAGTGGCTGCCGCTCTGGCAGGGTTATTTGCGGTTTTACGAACACGACCTGCCCTCGGATATAACCGATACGCTCTGGGCACGCTTCTTCGATGCGGCTGAGCCCGTCCATGCCCTGGTGACGGAGGAAAACGCTCAGCTTCTCGGCCTCGTGCATTACATCTTCCATCGCAACACCTGGATGGTGGAGGATGTGTGTTATCTGGAAGATTTGTTCACCG
>JAKBCD010000098.1 GCA_021808205.1 Pseudomonadota bacterium
CGAGGCTGGCGGGTCGCCTGGCGTCACCCGCGCCCATGTCCCATCGGCGTGCAGTTCTGAGCTTTGCGCATCGTCGCGCAAATTCACCACCATAATCTGGTCCAGAATCTGCGCGTGCACGGTGGGGTTATGGATGGGCACGAATGTCTCCACCCGGTAATCCATGTTCCGCTCCATCCAGTCGGCGCTGGAGATGAACACCCTGTTCTGGCGCGATGGCATCGGGTGCCCGTCGGCGAACACGCAGATGCGCGCGTGTTCCAGAAACCGCCCGACGATGGATTTCACCTTGATCGTCTCGGAAAGCCCCGCAACACCGGGGCGCAGGCAGCAAATGCCACGCACCACGATATTGATGGGCACCCCGGCGCGGCTTGCCTCATACAGATGGTCGATCAGCTTCGCATCCACCAGCGAGTTCATTTTCAGCCAGATGCCTGCCGGCTTTCCTGCCCTGGCGTTGGCAATCTCGGTATCGATCAGCGTGCTGATGGTCTTGCGGGTCGTCAGCGGCGAGAAAGCCAACTGCTCCATCGTCTCCGGCCTTGCATAGCCGGTCATGTAATTAAACAGCCGTGCCGCATCGCGCGTCAGCGCCGGGTCGCAGGTAAAAAACGAGAGGTCGGTATAAACCCGCGCCGTAATGGGGTGATAATTGCCGGTGCCAAAATGCGCATAGGCCCGCAGGGCGCCCGCCTCGCGCCGCACCACATAGGAAAGCTTGGCATGGGTTTTCAGGCCCACGAAGCCGAACACTACCTGCACGCCGGCGGCTTCCAGCGCGCGGGAGAGGCGGATATTCGCCTCCTCATCAAACCGCGCCTTCAGCTCCACCATGGCGGTGACTGATTTGCCCGCCTCCGCCGCCTCAATCAGCGCCTTCACAATGGGTGAGTCACGGCTGGTGCGGTAGAGCGTCTGCTTTATCGCCACCACATTGGGGTCGAGCGCCGCCTGGCGCAGAAACTGCACCACCACGTCGAAACTCTCAAACGGGTGATGCACCAGAATATCCTTGGCGCGGATGGCGGCAAAGCAATCCCCCGCGAAGTCGCGGATGCGCTCGGGAAAACGCGGCGTATAAGGCGGAAACAGCAAATCCGGCCGGTCATCCACAATCAGCTGCTTCACATCAGCCAGCCCGACAATCCCGGATTCCACGTAAACCTCGTCCGCCGGGGCTTCCACCGCGTCAACCACCAGTTCGCGAAGGCTGGCGGGCATGTCCGCCTGAATGGTAATCTGAATGGCCACCCCGCGCCGCCGCCGCTTCAGCGCGGTTTCATAGGAACGGACAAGATCCTCCGCCTCTTCCTCAAACTCCACGTCGGTATCGCGGATCAGCCGGAACAGCCCGGCGCCTTCCACCGAAAAGCCGGGGAAAAGCCGGTGCATGTTCATCGCCACCAGCTCTTCCAGCAGGATGAAGCGGGTCGGCCCCTCATTCGCGGGCAGGCGGATAAAGCGTTCGATCTGGCTTGGCAGCGGAATCAACGCGGACATCTGCCCCCGGTCGTCATCCCGCGCCAGGGAAAGGGCCAGCACCAGCCCCATGTTCGGAATGAACGGAAAGGGGTGCGCCGGGTCCACCGCCAGCGGGGTGAGCACCGGAAAAATGCGCTCCATGAAAAAAGCGTCGAGAAAGGCGGCATCGTCCGTGGTCAGCTCAGCGGCGGCAAGCAGCACCAGCCCGGCGCCTGCCAGCAGGGCGCACACCTCGCTGAACGCGGCTTGCTGCGCGGCGGTCAGTTCCCTGGCGCGGGCATTAATGGCGTGCAGCTGCTGGGCGGGGGTCAGCCCATCGGCTGAATGCTCCAGCACCCCGGCCCTGGCCTGGCCAATAAGCCCGGCCACCCGCACGGAGTAGAATTCATCGAGGTTGGAGGCACTGATGGAGACAAAGCGCAGCCGCTCCAGCAGCGGGTGGCGCGGGTTGCGGGCTTCGCCCACCACGCGGAAATTGAAATCCAGCCAGGAGAGCTCCCGGTTGATGAACCGCGCCGGATCGTCAATGCCAGGATATTTTTGGGAGATGCCCTCAACGGGATGCAGCTGGATAACGTCGTCCATGGCCGGACTATAGCAACTCCTTCAGGGTTGGCATGTTATGTTTTAGGTAAAAAACTTAAACCGCGTCCAGCATTTCCGCCAGCATGGCGGCGGCCGTGGTGCGGGTTATGCGAGCGCCGCCATCCATGGCCATGCGGTCCAGCCGGGCCACGGCCTCGCGGTAGAAGCCTGGCGCGCGGGGCAGCTGCAGCAGCAGCAAATTGCGCACCTGAATTGGCAGGCTTAGCTGCCGCGCGGCGGCAAAGCGGGTGAGCAGCGCCTCCAGCAGCTCATCCTCCGGGGCGCGGATTTCCACGCTGGCGGAGGCCCGCAGCCGGCTGGTCAGGTCGGCCAGCTTGTAGCCCATGCGTGCCGGCGGCTGCCGGGCGGCCAGCAGCACGGCAAACCCCTCTTCGGCGGCGGCGTTCAGCAAATGCAGCAGAGCCTCGGGTTCCGCGGCCAGATCCGCATCGTCCACGGCCACGGGCCCGGTGGGCCGCACGAGGCCGCGCAGAGTGGTGCCGTCCACAATTTGCGCCCGCCGCTGCTGGGCCCACATATGCAGCAAATGAGTTTTGCCGCAGCCCGCCTCACCCCACAGCACCAGCCTTCCATTGCTCCAGGCTTCCGGGCGTGCCAGCCAGTCCCGCGCCGCGGCATTGGAAGGCGCCGGGCAGAAATCTTCCGCAATGTAGGGCGGGGCCAGCTCTTCAAAGGGCAGGGCGAGTTGCCTCATTCGGGCGGCGCGTCGAGGTAGAGCGGGGATTGCAGATAGCGCCGCAGCCAGAACCGCGCGAGAACCCCCAGCGTGGCGGTAACCGGCACCGCCAGCATGATGCCAAGGAACCCGAACGCCGCCCCGCCCGCGAACAGCGCGAAGATCACCCACACCGCGGAAAGCCCCACCCGGTCGCCCAGGAAGCGGGGTTGGATGACATAATCATTCAGCCCCTGGCCAATGGCGAACACGGCCAGCACCGAGATGACGCCGTTCCACCCTGGATGCTGGCTGAGCGAGAGCAGCAGGGCGGTAATGCTGCCCAGCACGGTGCCAACGTAAGGGATAAAGGACAGCACGCCGGCGGCAAGCCCCACGATCAGCCCCAGATCCAGCCCGATGATAGTCAGGCCGATGGCATAAATCGCCGCCAGGGCCAGGCAACAGATCGCCTGCCCGCGAATCCAGGCGGACAGGATGCGGTTCACCTCCACCGCCTGGGCACGGATCAGCCCCTCGTAAGGGCGGGGCAGCCAGCCATCCACATGGCGGATAATCCCCGGCCAGTCCCGCAGGAAATAAAAGGTCACGATCGGGGTTACGATCAGCAGCGTCAGCACATTCACCACCGCAAAGCCGCTGCCGATGATGTTGCTGGCCGCTTTGCCAGCATAGGAAACCAGCGAGCTTGCCTGGTTGGAGGCAAGGTCCTGCAATTTAAGCCGCAGCGAATAGGGCAGCCGGTCCTGCACATTGCGCATCAGCCTGGCGAAATCGGTCTGGATGGTCTGGATATAGCTGGGCAGGTTGGTGATGAAGGCCGCCGCCTGCGCCACAATCACCGGGTAGAGCAGCAGTGCGAACAGGATGACAACAGTGCCAAACGCCAGCACCACCAGCAAGGTGCCAAAGCTACGGCGGATGCCCGCGCGCTCCAGCCGGCCCACCACCGGGTCCAGGAAATAAGCCAGCCCGGAGGCCACCACAAACGGCATCAGGATGGAGGAAAACAGCCGGAAGCACAGCCACAGCAGCGCCAGAACCGCCAGCAGCAGCGCCAGGCGCTGCCATTGCACGCGCAGATACCGCCGCGGATCGGTGTTTTCGCTCATCAAGCCACCCCGGAAGATTGCACGGCCCCGCCGCCTGTGTTGAAAGGCGGCAGGATTTCGCCGGAATTTTTAAGCAGCGCCATGGCGCTGGCTTAGCGCATCGGAGGCTGACATGACTAGCGTGACATACCGGGACGCCGGAGTGGATATTGAAGCGGGCGATGCCTTGGTGGATGCCATTAAGCCGCTGGCCAAGGCCACCAACCGCGCGGGCGTTATGGGTGGGCTGGGCGGCTTTGGCGCGTTGTTCGATTTGAAGGCGGCGGGCTTCACCGACCCCGTGCTGGTTTCCACCACGGATGGCGTGGGCACCAAGCTGAAAATCGCCATTGAAACCGGCATTCATGATTATGTTGGCATCGACCTGGTGGCGATGTGCGTGAACGACCTGGTGGTGCAGGGCGCGGCGCCGCTGTTCTTCCTGGATTATTTCGCCACTGGCGCGCTGGATGTGGAGGCCGCAAAGCGGATCATCGCGGGCATTGCCGAGGGCTGCAAGCAAGCCAATTGCGCCCTGGTGGGCGGCGAAACAGCGGAAATGCCGGGCATGTACGCCAAGGGCGACTACGACCTCGCAGGATTCTCCGTGGGGGCGGCGGAGCGCAATGCGCTGCTGCCCGCCAATGTGCGGCCCGGCGATGCGATTTTGGCGCTGCCCTCCTCGGGCGTGCATTCCAATGGCTTCTCCTTGGTCCGGCGCATCATGGCCGATGCCGGGCTCTCCTGGGATTCGGAAATTCTCGGTCAGCGCGCCGCGGATGTGCTCACCACCCCAACGCGCATCTATGTGAAGCCGGTGCTTGAAATTCATAAGCAAAATTTGTTGAAAGCCGCCGCACACATAACCGGAGGTGGTTTACCCGGCAACCTGCCCCGCGCCTTGCCGGAAAATTGCGGCGCCAGGCTGCATGGCCCCTGGGCGATGCCGGAAATTTTTTCCTTCCTGGCCCGTACCGCCAACGTGGCGGCGGAGGAAATGCTGCGCGTGTTCAATTGCGGTGTCGGCATGGCTTTGATTGTGAGCGATGCCGCAAAGGCCATGGCGGTGCTGCAGGCGCATGGCGAGCAGCCTTTCCTGCTGGGTGAGGTGACCGATAAGCCGGGCATCATCATCGAAGGCCAGGACAGACTGTTCGCCTGATGAAGCCGCGGGTGGCGATTCTTATCTCTGGCCGCGGCTCTAATATGGAGGCGCTGGTGAAGGCCGCGCAGGCGCCGGATTATCCGGCGGAAGTGGTGCTGGTGCTTGCCAACAAGCCGGAGGCCGCAGGGCTGGAGATTGCGCGCGGGCTGGGGGTGGAGGCGATTGCCGTATCCGCGAAGCCTTTTGGCAAAGACCGCGCGGCGCATGAGCGCGCCATCGACGCTGAGTTGCGGGCGCGGGGCGTGCAGATTGTTTGTCTGGCGGGCTATATGCGCCTGCTCACCCCCTGGCTGGTGGGCCAATGGGCCGGGCGGATGCTGAACATTCACCCCAGCCTGCTGCCGAAATTCCCCGGGCTGGATACCCATGCCCGCGCCATTGCGGCGGGCGAGGCGGAGCATGGCTGCACCGTGCATCTGGTAACCGAAGGCATGGATGAAGGCCCCATTCTGGGCCAGGCCCAGGTGCCGGTTTTGCCCGGCGACACCGAGGCGGCGCTGGCCGCCAGGGTGCTGGAGCAGGAACACAGGCTCTACCCCGCCATGCTGGCGGCACTGGCCCGCAAAATCAACTTGCCAGCGGGCTGAACCAGCCTTTAAATTCCCGGCATAAACGGGGACAAGCAAATGTCGGCACAGCCTGACCACAGCGCGCAGATCACGGGCGATGAGATTGATTTCGACACACCGGCGCAAAAAGGCTGGAGCTTTTTCACCAAATTCCTGTTCTGGAACATTGTGGCCGCGGCGGGGACGCTGCTGTTTATCGGTGCGCTGACCGTCTGGCGCTGAGGGAAAAGCGGGCTAATACGGCCGCTCTCCCATCACATTCCCGGGCGGCGAATAATCGCAGACCAGAACGTCGTTCCCGTTGTCCTCAGCGAACCCGCAGCCGACCTCGCGCGTGCTCCTCCAGATCATCTGGCTGTAATGGCCGGTGTCCATCCAGTTTCCGGTGGTGGAGATGTCTGGAAACGCGCCGTCGGTGAAATTTTCCTGCTCATTGCCCCATAGCTGCACCAGCTGGGTGAGGGAGTGCGTGCCCGCGGCGGCCATGGCCAGATTCTGCCCGTAGCCGTTATGCACAAGCTGCCCGATCGCGGCGAGATGCTCTGCCCAGGGCTGGGCTTTCGCGGCCAGGGCCGTGGACCAGTGCAGGGGCGCAAGGCCCAGGGCGGTGCGGTATTGGTTATGGGCCGCCAGTAATTCCGCGATGCTGGCCGCGTTGTCCGCGCTGCTATCCGGGCTTGCTGTGCTGGCGGGCGGGTTGCCGGGGTAGGTTTGGGCACTGTCCGGGGCATTGCCAGGGGCGCCTTGCGGATAAGCCGGATAGCTTGGCGCGGGATAGGGGTAGCCCGGCGGATAGGCGGGATAATAGCCCGGCGGGTAATAATACGGGTAACTCTGCGCATATGCCTGACTGGCGAGGCCCAACGCGGCCAGCGCGGCGAGCGTGAATGGTATTTTCATAACAACCTTTGAGAAGCGGCCTGGCGGATTGGTGCCGCCACGCCATGCCCATAACAAGATGGTATGGCGGGGATATGGCGGGCTGCCGCGGGGCCCTGCGCGGGTGCTTATTTCAATACCAGGGTGGTGGCGTGTTCCTCGGCTACGTCCAGCACCGCCTCGGCGGCGTTGCGGAAGATGAGGCGCAGCAGCCCGCGCGGCGGGCGGGGTTTCAGCCAGATGGCCTTGGCCTTTTTGCCGCCCAGCTGCTTCACCACCATCTCCACATCGCCAAACCCGTCGATCAACCCCAGGGTTTTGGCGCGC
>JAKBCD010000099.1 GCA_021808205.1 Pseudomonadota bacterium
CTTGAAGCCTCAATGCCGCCCAGGCAGATGTCGAAGAATTCCTCGCGGTTATAGGCAATGCCGCCGCCGGTGCCGCCCAGGGTAAAGCTGGGGCGGATAACCGCGGGCAGGCCCACCTGCTCAAGCGCCGCCGCGGCTTCCTCTCTGGTGTGGGCAATAGCTGATTTTGGGCCCATGATGCCGATCTCGGCCATCGCGTCGCGGAATTTCAGACGGTCCTCGGCGCGGTCGATCACATCCGCTTTGGCGCCGATCAGCTCCACGCCAAGTTTTTCCAGAACGCCGGATTTGGCGAGGCTCATCGCCGTGTTCAGCGCCGTCTGCCCGCCCATGGTCGGCAGCAGCGCATCCGGTTTCTCCTTGGCGATGATCTTTTCCACCATTTCGGGCGTGATCGGCTCGATATAGGTCGCATCCGCCAGCGACGGATCGGTCATGATCGTCGCCGGGTTGGAGTTCACCAGAATGACGCGGTAGCCCTCCTCGCGCAGTGCCTTGCAGGCCTGCGCGCCGGAATAATCGAACTCGCAGGCCTGGCCGATGACAATCGGCCCGGCGCCGATGATCATGATGGATTTGATGTCTGTGCGTTTGGGCATGGTATCTCGCTAGAACTGGAGGACGCTGGGGCGAATTAAGTGATAGGCTGAACGGCGTTTCTAACTCAACTGCAAGGCTCTTAAGATATGGCCAACGGCCTCTATTGCGAGTGCATTGAGGACGGCATCTCCGCCGTGAGTGGAGAGATAAGCGACAACGCCATTATTTTTTACGGCATTCCAAATTGAGCTAATTCGAACAACAGGATTTTTAAGAGCGTCTTGAAGAGCTGTAACCTCTTGGCTCAGAGCTAAACGTTCTTCAGTGTTAGCCTTAAGCTCGTTAGAATTTTGGATGCGCTCTTTTAACTCATCCAGCTTTCGGGTCGCGGCGTCGATTTCGGATTGATTGTCCTTAGTAGAAACAAACCGATCGGCAGCAGGGATTTGCTTTTGGCTGGTAGATGCAAGCAATTCATGAGATAACACGTTATCAGGTAGGTAGAGTTCAAGAGCGGGTTCTATAAATGATTCATGGATTCGTACCGCAGAAAACGATCTGATTCCCTGTTGTACTTGAATCGTCCGCAAGATGCAGAGATTGGTCAATTCTACTAAACTGTTGTCGAATATGATGTTGATGATGGCGGCTGGATATTTCGTCTCAAGTCGGAACAGTTCCTTTAGTTCATCGACAGGAATCCACTCAAGGTCGGCATTTGTTGTTGTATGGCCAACAAAGGCCATTAGAATACGCTTGGCATTTTCGCCCACGTGTAAATCAAGAACCATTGACAATCAGCCCATCAGTTCAACAAAACGCTTGAACAGATAAGCACTATCGCTCGGCCCTGGGCTCGCTTCCGGGTGATACTGCACGGAGAACACTTTCTTCGCCTTCGCCTGGATGCCTTCGTTCGAGCCGTCGAACAGCGACACATGCGTCACCTCCACGTCGTCGGGCAAGCTCTTCTCATCCACCGCGAAGCCGTGATTCTGCGAGGTAATCTCCACCTTGCCGGTGGTCAGATCCTTCACCGGCTGGTTGGCGCCGCGGTGGCCGCGCTCCAGCTTGTAGGTCTTGCCGCCCAGGGCGGTCGCCAAAAGCTGGTGGCCAAGGCAGATGCCGAAAATCGGCACGCCCGCCTGCATAATGCCCTGGATGGTGGGCACGGCATATTTCGCCGTCGCCGCCGGGTCACCGGGGCCGTTGGAGAGAAACACGCCATCCGGGGTAAACCCCAATATCTGCTCGGCCGTGTAGGTGGCGGGCACCACCGTTACCTGGCAGCCGGCGGAGGCCAGCGAGCGGAGAATATTGCGCTTGGCGCCGTAATCGATGGCCACCACGCGCTTGCCGCCATTGGTTTCGGCGAAGCCATTTTCCCAGCTCCAAATGCCATCCGTCCATTTATAGGCCTGGGTGCAGGAAACTTCCTTGGCCAGATCCAGCCCTTCCAGCCCGGCCCAGTCTGCCGCTTGCTTGGCCAGCGCCTTCAGATCGAACTTGCCGTCCTCCGGATAGCACAACACCGCGTTCGGCGCGCCCAGGTCGCGGATGCGCAAGGTGAGTGCTCGCGTATCCACCCCGGCGATGCCCGGAATGTTCATGCTTTTCAGCCAGTCACCCAAATTATTCGTGGCGCGGTAGTTGGAGGGGGCGGTGAAATCCTCTTTCGTTACCAGCCCGCGCGCGAAAATCTGCGGGGCCTCCATGTCTTCCTTGTTCGTGCCGACATTGCCGATATGCGGGAATGTAAAGGTGACAATCTGCCCGGCGAAGGAGGGGTCTGTCAGGGTCTCCTGATAGCCGGTCATGCCGGTGGAGAAGCACAGCTCGGACGGTTTGGTTGTGGAAAACGCACCAAACCCCCTTCCCCAGAACACGGTGCCGTCCGCCAGCACCAGGGCGGCGGTGGCACCAGGCGGTACCTCGCTGCTCTCCGGCACGCCGGAAAAATCTTCCCAGGCGAGGCCGGTTGCGGCCATAATGGCGGGCCAATGGCGCGGCGGGATGGTGTTGCTGCTCCGCCATTTGCGGACGGCTTCGGGAGAGACGCCGGTGAGAGCGGCGGCAGCCTCGTTGCCGCCGAGGCGGCGCAAGATTTCTTCTATTGGCGTGTACATGGTATCTTCTTAGCGGAATTTTATTCCGGCCTCAACGATACTATATAGGCGCCGGAAATTTTTTCCGGACCCGGAGATGAAGATATGAGCCTACGTGAAAAACTGACCGCTTCAGTGAAGGAATCGATGCTGGCCCGCAATGCGGAGCGTACCTCGGCCCTGCGCATGATCCAGGCCAAGCTGAAGGACACGGATATTGCCGCCCGCCCGAAGGGCGTGGAGCAGATCCCCGACGAGGAAATTCTGGCCATGCTGCGCTCCATGATCAAGTCCCGCCGGGATTCGGTTGCGCTCTACCGCCAGGGCGGGCGTGAGGATCTGGCGGGCAAGGAGGAGCACGAGATTGCCGTGATCTCCGAATTCCTGCCGCAAACGCTGGAGGGCGAGGCGCTGGACGCCGCGATTAAAGATGCGATCGCCGCCACGGGTGCCACAGGTGCGAAAGACATGGGCAAGGTGATCGGTGCGCTGAAGGCCAAGCATGGCGCGGCGCTGGACATGGGTGTGGCCTCCGCCGCGGTGAAGGCGGCGCTGGCAGGGTAATGGCGCTACCGGCCAATTTTCTAGAGGAGCTTCGGGCCCGACTGCCGATCGCCACGGTGATCGGCAAAACTGTGAAGCTCACCCGCTCCGGCCGGGAGCGTAAGGGCTGCTGCCCTTTTCATGGGGAAAAAACGCCTTCCTTCTATGTATATGACGACCATTACCATTGCTTTGGCTGCGGCGAGCATGGGGACATCATCACCTTCGTGATGAAGAGCACAGGTGCTGGCTTCATGGAGGCGGTGGAGGATTTGGCGGGCCAGGCGGGATTGGAAGTGCCCAAGCCCACCCCCCAGGCCGCCGAGGCGCAGGCGCGGCGCGCGACATTGGCCGAAGTGCTGGAGGCCGCCTGCAAGGAGTATCAGCTCTGGCTTTGGGGCCAGGAGGGCCGCGCGGCGCTGGATTATCTACGCGGGCGGGGCCTGGCGGATGATACCATCCGCCGCTTCCAGCTTGGCTGGTCTGGCGAGGGCAGGGGCCAGCTTGCGGCAGCCTTGCGAGGCCAGACCATCAAGCCTGACCAGCTGATCGAGGCTGGGTTGATGAAACAGGGCGAGCGCGGGCCGGTGGACATGTTTTTCAGCCGGGTGATGTTTCCCATCCGGGACCGGCGGGGAATGCTGATTTCCTTCGGCGGGCGGATTATGGGCGATGGCCAGCCGAAATATGTGAACGGGCCGGAAACCGCGCTGTTTTCCAAGCGCCGCTCTCTCTATGGGCTGAATTTGGCGCGGGAGGCGGTGCGCAAGGGGGCGCCGATGATCATCGCCGAGGGGTATATGGATGTGATCGCGCTCTCCCAGGCCGGGTTTGCCGGCGCGGTGGCGCCTTTGGGCACGGCGTTGACCGAGGAGCATCTGGAGGAGATCTGGCGGCTTTCGCCCGAGCCGGTGGTGTGTTTCGACGGCGACGCGGCTGGGCAGCGCGCCGCGCTGAAAACCGCCGAAATGGCGCTGACGCAATTAACGCCTGAGAAGTCGCTGAAGCTATTGCGGCTGCCGCCCAAGGATGATCCGGACAGCCTGATCAAGCGCGGCGGCCGGGTGGCGTTTGAGGCGGAATTGGCGAAGGCCCAGCCGCTTTCGGCGGTTTTATTCGATATGTTGAAGCTGGGACAGGATGTTTCGACACCTGAAGGCAGGGCGCGATTCTGGGAGAGGCTGGCAGCGGCGGCGAACAGCATCCCTAATAGAGTGCTTTCCAAAGAATACTTTAACTTACTGAAAAAACAATATAATCCCAATGACAAATGGGGCCGGACGAATCCAGGTCGTAGTCAGGGGGCTAAAAATTCGCAGGGCCGTAGTCCTGCACCACCTTCCGTGACGATTCCACCGCGTACTCCGCCTGACCCCGAGGCCGTACAGCTCCGCCGCGCCCGGCTGATGCTGGCGATTTTACTGGCCTTTCCGGTGATGATCCTAAAGGTAGAGGAGATGTTTTCGCGCGTCCGTCTTCCCCCGGCAGACGAGGCCTTGCGTGAGGCGCTGCACGCGTTTGCTTCAACGGGGAAACCTCTTGACACCGACTCGCTTCTCTCCCATCTCCGCTCACTCGGCATGGACCAGCAGGTGCGAGCCTTGGAAGCGCTTGCAAAGGCTGAATTGAGCCTTCTCAGAGAAGCAAGTCTAGCCGAAGCTGAAGACGCGTGGTGGGATTTCTACGAATCAATGGACTTTAGTAGAAGCGAGTTGCAGGCACAATGCGACGAGGCGAAGGCTTTTTACGATGCGAACCCGACCGACCGTGCGGCGCTCGACCGGCTGACCCGTTATCTTCATCTGCTGGACCGCGCCCGCTCAGGTGCCGCGGGGCTTGAAGAAATCTGACTCGAATCGCGCCCGCATGTTGCCTAGTTATTGACTTGTAAAATATACGAGCCGCTTAGACCGGAGACTTGATCTGATCATGGCCACCAAGCCAACCGCCACCACTGAAACCGCCGCCCCCGAGGTCGAAGCCGATGCCAATGTGCTGGACACTCAATCAGCCGCGGTAAAGCGTCTGATCGCCAAGGGCAAGGAGCGAGGTTACATTACCTTCGATGAGCTGAACGCCGTTCTGCCCGCTGAGCAGAACAGTTCGGAGCAGATCGAGGACATCATGGCGATGCTTAATGAAATGGGCATCCAAGTGGTGGAGTCAGAGGAAGGCGAGGAGGCCGAGGCCGCCGCCGCCCCCAAGGACGAGGCCGAGGGGGACGAGGAGCAGGCGGGAAATATCTCCGAAGCCTCGGTGAGCCGCACGGACGACCCGGTGCGCATGTATCTGCGCGAGATGGGTACGGTTGAGCTGCTGAGCCGCGAGGGCGAAATTGCCATCGCCAAGCGCATCGAGGCCGGGCGGGACATGATGATCCGCGGGCTTTGCGAAAGCCCGCTCACCTTCCGCGCCATCATCGCCTGGCATGAGGCGCTGAATAATGGCCGGGTGTTGCTGCGCGACGTGATCGATCTGGAAGCCATGCAGGCTGGCTCCGAGCCTGGCGAGACCAGCTTTGATGCCTCCGAGGAAATGGAGGACGACGAGGATGGCGAGGGTGCCGGTATGTCCCTCTCGGCGCTGGAAGAGAAGCTGAAGCCCGAAATTTTCCAGAATTTCGACGAAATCGAGAAGCTCTACGAAAAGCTCTCGAAGATGCAGACCAAGCGCATCGACAACCTGACGTCTGGCGGCGACGTGAATTCGCGCTCTGAAAAGGCGTACGAAAAGCTGCGCGATGAGCTGGTGGCCAAGGTTGAGCAGGTGCGGCTGCACAACAACCGCATCGAGGAGCTGGTGGCGCAGCTGAAAGTGCTGAACCAGCGCCTGAATGGACTGGAAGGCCAACTTTTGCGTTTGGCCGAGAACACCAAGGTGAGCCGCGAGGAGTTTTTGCAGCATTACCGGGGCCGCGAGATGGACCCGGGCTGGGTGCAACATGTCGCCGGGCTGCCGGGCAAGGGCTGGAAGGAATTTTCCAAGAAGCACGAGGGCCAAGCCAACGAGCTGCGGGCGCAGATAGGCAAGGTTGCCAATGAAGCCGGGTTGCCGATTGAGGAATTCCGCCGGGTTTATACCACGGTTTCGCGCGGCGAGCGTGACAGCACCCGTGCCAAGAAGGAAATGATCGAGGCCAATCTGCGCCTCGTGATCTCGATTGCGAAAAAATACACCAATCGCGGCCTGCAGTTCTTGGATCTGATTCAGGAAGGCAATATCGGGTTGATGAAGGCGGTGGATAAGTTCGAGTATCGCCGCGGCTATAAATTTTCCACCTACGCCACCTGGTGGATCCGGCAGGCGATCACGCGTTCCATCGCTGACCAGGCCCGCACCATCCGCATTCCGGTGCATATGATCGAGACGATCAACAAGCTGGTGCGCACCTCCCGCCAGATGCTGCACGAGATTGGCCGCGAGCCGACGCCTGAGGAGCTGGCCGAGAAGCTGGGCATGCCGCTGGAAAAAGTGCGCAAGGTGCTCAAAATCGCCAAGGAGCCGATCAGCCTTGAAACGCCGATTGGCGATGAGGAAGACAGCCATCTGGGCGATTTCATCGAAGACAAGGCGGCGATTATTCCGCTGGATGCCGCCGTGCAGGCCAAT
>JAKBCD010000100.1:0-378 GCA_021808205.1 Pseudomonadota bacterium
AATTTCTCGCCGTTGCTCATGCGCAACCCCACGATCGTGGAGCATGTCACCAGCGTTCTCGCCGACACCGGCCTCGCACCTGGGCGGCTGGAGCTGGAAGTAGTGGAGAGCACCATGCTGGACTCCAGCAAGTTGACACATGACGCGCTATGGCAACTACATGGGCAAGGCGTGCGGATCGCGCTGGATGATTTCGGCACCGGCTATTCCTCGCTTTCCTATCTGCGCCGTTTTCCCTTCGGCAAGGTCAAGATCGACAGCTCCTTCATTCGTGATCTTGGGCATGAAAAAGCCGACAGCTCGATCGTGCTTGCCATTATCGGCCTCGCCGAGGGGATGAACCTGACGGTGACGGCCGAAGGGGTGGAAACCAGGGAG
>JAKBCD010000100.1:388-6773 GCA_021808205.1 Pseudomonadota bacterium
AGGCGCAGGGATTTTTGTTTCACCAGCCGCTCAGCGCGGAGAACTTCGTCAAGCTTGTCGCGTCACAGGAGCGCGCCGGGCGGGTTGGGGCCATCTCCAGTGCTCACAGCGCGATCGGTTCCGCCTGAAACGAACAGGATCTGGCAAGGTCCTCAAACTCATCCCTTTGCCTCAAAGGCCAGGAATGGCTTAATGCGCGGTCATGAAGGAAGCTTCGGGTGCATCGCCGGCAATGGCGCAATGGTTTGCCATCAAGGCGCGGCATGAAGATGCGCTGCTGTTCTTCCGCATGGGCGATTTCTACGAGCTGTTCTTTGCCGATGCCCAGGCCGCCAGCGCGGCGCTCGATATCGCCCTTACCGCGCGCGGCCAGCACCAGGGCCAGCCTATCCCGATGTGCGGCGTGCCTGTCTCCCAGGCGGAGAGCTATCTGGCCCGGCTGATCCGGCGGGGCTTTCGCGTCGCCATCGTTGAGCAGCTGGAAGACCCGGCCGAGGCCAAGGCGCGCGGCGCCAAGGGGCCGCTCAAACGCGGGGTGGTGCGGCTCGTCACCCCCGGCACCCTCACCGAAGACGCGTTGCTGGAGGCCGGGCGGGCGAATTTCTGCGCCGCCATCGTGGCACACGAGGGCAAATTCGGCCTGGCCTGGGCGGATATCTCCACCGGCCAGTTCGAAACCGAGCATTCCGGCGCGGATGGCCTCGCCGCCATCCTGGGGCGGCTGGACCCCGCTGAGATTTTGGCTTCGGAGGAAATTCCCCTCGGCCCCCATGCCGCCAGGCGGGTGGAAACCAAACGTATGGCGCTGGCCCTGCCGCTGAACGCCGAGTCGGCGCGGCGGGAGCTGGCGCAGAAATTCGGCGCCGCCAGCCTGGATGCCTTTGGGGATTTTTCCACCGCTGAGGTGCTCGCCGCCGCTTTCGTGCTGGCCTATATCGAGGCGACCCAAATGGGTAACCAGCCCCGGCTTTCGCGCCCGGCCAGTGCCGGGCTTTCCGGGCAGCTCGCCATGGATGCCGCCACCCGCCAAAGCCTGGAACTCGCCAACGCCCGCGGCGGCACAGAAGCGGGAAGTTTGCTGGGTGCCATCAAACGCACCGTATCCCCCGCCGGGGCACGGCTGCTGGCAAGCTGGGTCACCGCCCCGCTTTGCACATTGGAACCCTTGCTTGCCCGCCAGGCCGCCTGGCTCGCCTTGCGGGATTCCGGCCAGGCGGAGGCTATTCGCTCTGTCTTGCGGGGTGCGCCAGACATGGCCCGCGCTTTGGGCCGCATTTCTCTTGGCCGCGCCAGCCCGCGCGACCTCGCCGCCATCAAAGCCGGGCTGAAAGCGGGCATGGCCCTAGCCCCCTTGCTGCCGGAGGGGGTGGCGTTGCTGAAAGCCGCTGCCCTTAATCCGGCTCCGCACTTGCTAACGACATTGCAAGCTGCCCTGGCCGAACCCGCCCCGCTGCGGCTGGATGAAGGCAACGCCATCGCCCCTGGCTTCGATGGCGAGCTGGATGCCGAACGCGCATTGCGAGACGACACCCGCCGCATCATCGCGGAATTTCAAACCGAGCTTGCCCAGCGCTACGGCGTCGCCGCTTTGAAAATCCGCCATCACGCCCAGCTTGGCTATGTGCTGGAAGCGCCCGCCGGGGCGGTGGAGGCTTTGCGGGCCTATCCTGAGCTGCAGCTCCGCCAGGGCATGGCCAACGGGGCGCGCTTCACCCAGCCGGAGCTTTCAGAGCTGGACCGCCGGATCACCGAGGCCGGTGCCCGCGCCGCCGCGCGGGAGCGGCTGGTGTTCGCCTGGCTGGTGAAACAAGTGCTGGAGGCGGCGGAGACGCTCGCCGAATGCGCGGCGGCGCTGGCGCTGGTGGATGTGCTGCAAAGTGCCGCCCAGCTTTCCCTTTCTGGCCGTTATTGCTGCCCGGAGCTTTCAGATACCGAAGCCTTCCGCATAACTGCTGGGCGCCACCCGGTGGTGGAAGACGCACTTCCGCCCGGCACCGGCTTCATTCCCAACGCTTGCGAACTCTCCCCCAACCAGCGGCTCATGCTGCTCACCGGCCCCAACATGGCGGGCAAATCCACCTTCCTGCGCCAGAACGCGCTGCTGGTGGTGTTGGCCCAGGCTGGTTTGCCGGTGCCAGCGGAGGAAATGCGGCTCGGGCTGGTTGACCGGCTGTTCTCGCGCGTGGGTGCGGCGGACGACCTCGCCTCTGGCCGCTCCACCTTCATGGTGGAAATGACAGAGACCGCCGCGATTTTACACCAAGCCGGGCCGAAAAGCTTCGTCATCGTCGATGAGATAGGCCGGGGTACGGGTACGCGCGATGGCCTGGCCATTGCCCAGGCGGTGCTGGAGAGCCTGCATAACCAAAATCGATGCCGCGCCATATTTGCCACACATTTTCATGAGCTAGTACAGCTTACGGAGGCCCTGCCGCGCCTCATGGCCCATACGATGCGGGTGAAGGAGTTCCGGGGCGAAGTGGTGTTTATGCACGAAGTTATTGAAGGTGCAGCACAAAAGAGCTGGGGCGTACATGTGGCACGCCTCGCCGGTGTGCCGGATGCCGTGCTGCGCCGGGCAGAAACCTTGCTGAAAGCCGCCGAGCGCCAGCAGAACGCCACTCTGCCCTTACCTTTATTCGCGGCCCTTCCCTTACCCCTTGACCCACAAACCGAGGCGCTGCTCGAGAGCCTGGCTGCGCTGGAACCAGACGCACTTTCCCCGCGCGAGGCTTTGGGCCAGCTTTACCGGCTGCGCGAGGAAGTGCGGCAAATCCGCAGCGGCTCTGCGGAAAATGCAGGTTGATCCGTGTCTCTTCATTTCCAACTGACTCCAGTTCGATTTAAGCTGGTCCGACATGCCTGAAGCCAGGAAACTGCCCGATATCTCCGCCGCCCTCGCCGCGTTCCTGGAAACAGCGGCGCCGCCCCCGCGTGATGAGGCGCTGATCGCCTTTCGCCGCCAGCTCGGGCGGGTGCAGGCGCATGTCCAGACCTGCTTTGAATCAGATGGGCTGAACGGGCTGCAGGCCGCGCGGCTGCACGCATGGCTGATGGACGAGTTGGCGGGCGCGCTGTTTCGCTACGCGCTTCGGCTTATCCCGCTTTCCCCGCAGGACAAGCTGGCGATGGCCGCCACCGGCGGCTATGGCCGTGCCACGCTCGCCCCCTTCTCCGATATCGATCTGCTCTTCCTCACCGGCCCCAGCGCCTCCACAGCACTGAACAAGGCGGTGGAGTTCATTCTGTATTTCCTGTGGGATCTCGGGCTGAAAGTGGGCCACGCCACCCGCACGGTCGAGGAGTGCTTGGGCGAGGCGAAGGATGATGTGACCATCCGCACCTCGATGCTGGATGCACGTTGCCTCGCCGGAGACCGCCCTCTCTTCGCCAATTTCCAGACCGCCTTTCGCGCCGATTGCGCCGCTGAAGGCCACGGCGAATATATCCACGAAAAACAGGCTGAGCGCGCCGCCAGACACAAACGCTTCGGCGACACACCCTTCATGGTTGAGCCGAATGTGAAGGAAGGCAAAGGCGGCCTGCGGGATTTGCAAACGCTCTATTGGCTTTCGCGCTACGTGTTCAACACCTTCGCGATGACCGAACTGGTCGGCGAGGACAGCCCCGGCGGCGGCATCCTCACCGAGACCGAGGCCCGCGCCTGCAAGCGCGCCTGGGAATATCTCTGGACCGTGCGTTTTCACCTGCATTACGTCGCCGGCCGGGCGGAGGAACGCCTAACCTTCGACCTGCAACCCGTGGTGGGGGCCCGCATGGGCTATACCCGCCATGGCCGCCAGGACGGGGTGGAACGCTTCATGCGCCACTACTTCCTGGTGGTGCGCGAGGTTGCGCGCGTCACCGGCGTGCTGGAGCCCGCCCTCATCCGCGCCGCACTCGGCCCGCCGGCCATCGCCCCCACCACCGATGCCACGCTGATCGCCGCCGGCTTCGTACTGGCGGACGGGCAGATCCTATTCGCGCCCGGCCGCGACCCCAAAACCGACCCCACCTCTATCTTTCGTATCCTCATTGAGGCGCGCAATCGCGGGCTGGATCTGCACCCGCTGGCCAAGCGCACACTCATCCGCTCCGCCTCGCTGGGAGCGGACCTGCGTGGGAACAAAAAAGCCGCCAGCCTGTTCCTCAACCTGCTCTGCGGCGACAGCGAGGACATCCCTGATCCAGACTGCGATTCCGCCGAATGGCTGGCGGTGCTGAATGATTGCGGAATCCTTGGCCGTTATCTGCCGGATTGGCGGCGCATTGTCGGGCAGATGCAGTTCGATACGTATCATGTCTTCACTGTGGATGTTCACACCGTGCAGGCTATCCGCAATCTCAATAGTCTCGAAGCCGGGAAGCTGAAGGAGATCGCGCCGCTCTCCACCGAGCTGATCGGGCAGATCCAGTCCCGCCGCGCACTTTATGTGGCGGTGCTGCTGCACGACATCGCCAAGGGACGAGGCGGCGACCATTCCGTGCTGGGTGCGGAACTCGCCCTTACCATCTGCCCGGCTTTGGGGATGGACCAGGAAGAGACCGAAATGGTCTCCTGGCTGGTGCTGCACCACCTGCTGCTCAGCCAGACCGCCTTCTCCCGCGATATCGACGACCCGAAAACGATCCTGGACTTGGCGGATTCCATCCAGTCGCCCGAGCGCCTGCGGCTTTTGCAAATCCTCACAGTCGCGGATATCCGGGCTGTCTCGCCAAAGGTCTGGAATGGCTGGAAAGCAACCTTGCTGCGCGAGCTTCACGCGCGCGTCGCCGAAGTGCTGGAGGGCGGGCTTTCCGCCACCGAGCGCGACGTCCGCATCGCCCGGGTGAAGGAGGTTGTTGCCTCTCTGCTGGCGGACTGGCCAAGCGCGGAGCGGGAGGATTTCCTCTCGCTGGGCTATCCCAGCTATTGGCTGGGCTTCGACCCCGAAAGCATTGAGCGCCACGGGCGCATGATCCGCGATGCAAAATCTCGCAACGCGCCGCTCACGATCCAGACCGAGCCGCTGCCCGCTCGCGCGGTGACGGAGGTGTTGGTCTACACCGCCGACCATGCCGGACTGTTCAGCCGCATCGCCGGCGCGCTAGCCATCGCCGGTGCCTCGATTGTGGATGCCCGCATCCACACCCTCACGGATGGCATGGCGCTGGACACGTTCTGGATTCAGGACGCCAATGGTGGCCCGTTCGAATCTCCGCATCGCCTGGCTCGGCTCTCCACCGTCATAGAGCAGGCGCTCACCGGGCGCATCAAGCTGGCGGCGGAAATCCGCAAGGCCACCAAGAGCCTGGTGCCTGGCCGCATGCGCGTCATCCATGTGCCGCCACGCGTGGTGGTGGATAACCGCGCCTCCAACCGCCACACCGTTATCGAGGTGAACGGGCGGGACCGTCCGGGCCTGCTGCACGACGTAACCGCCGCCATTTCGGATGAAGGGCTGCAGATCGCCTCCGCACATGTAACAACCTATGGCGTGCGCGCCGTGGACGTTTTTTACGTGAAGGATGTGTTTGGCATGAAAGTGGAGAACGAACGCAAGCTTGCCCAGCTCCGCCAGGCCTTGCTGGCCGCACTGACGCCTGTCATCGACGATCCGCCCTCGCCGTTGGAACCCCCGCCCAAACAGTCCGTCGCCGCGGCGTAAACCTGCAGCGCCACCGGCGTGTTATTTGACACACCGCCGCTTTCCCCCGATGCGAAAGACCATGGTCCGCAAGATTTCTCCCTCCCGCATTGGCTTCATGCTGTGCTGCTTCCTGTTGCCGGGGCTCATCGGCACCTTTGCCAGTTTCTCCATCCCCGCGCCGCTGGTGGATGCCATGCACCAGCAGGCAGCGCTTGACGCAGTCCTGACCGCCCCCAACCCGGCGGCGCAGCAGGCCGCCATAGCCGCCTTACCGGAAGCCGTGGATGCCGATACCGCCGCGATTGTCGCCACCGGCACCGGCGCGCTGCCGGTGCGCGTTGCCGCCGCGATTGCCAATATGCGGCGGGAAAGCGTGGCGCAGGCACGCGCCGCGGCTTATAGAATCAGGCTCATGGTGATCACCATGAGCATACTGGGCGCAATCTTTGGTATCATGCTTATGGGACCGGACCGGAATGACTGAGCATATCACGTCCTACTACGCCGCCACTGCGCACAGGCAAGACGCCCGCCCGGCCCTGAGCGGTACTGCCACCGCAGATGTCTGCGTGATCGGCGGCGGCTTCACCGGCGTGAACGCCGCCCTGGAGCTGGCCGAGCGCGGCGTTCAAGTGGTGCTGCTGGAGGCCGCCAAAATCGGCTTCGGCGCCTCCGGACGCAATGGCGGGCAGATCGTCAACGGCTATTCGCGGGATCTCGACGTGATCGCCCGCCGCTATGGCTCAACGGCGGGC
>JAKBCD010000101.1 GCA_021808205.1 Pseudomonadota bacterium
TGGCAGAGAACAAGAATGACCTCGCCATTGTGCGCACGATCATTGATCTCGGCCATATCCTCAATCTGCGTGTGGTTGCGGAAGGGGTGGAGACAAATGCCCAACTCGCTTTGCTCAAAGCCGAAGGCTGCGACGAGGGGCAGGGCTTTCTGCTTGGCAAGGCGGTGCCGCCGGAGGTGTTCCTGAGAGAGCTGACCACCCCGCAACCTCAGGTCTCGTTCCTGAACGCGAAACGGAGCGCGCGATGAAGTGGCTGGCAGGTACCAGCCTGGCAATGCAGGGCTGGGCGGGGGCGCTGGCGCGGCGGCTGCGCGACCGGCCGGACAGCGAACATGCGATGAGCTTCAACCGCCTAGCTTTCGCGGGAATCATCGTCATTGTTCTATTGCTGGGGGGGAATTCCCCCAGTTCCAGGGCTGCGCTGGGCTGGATGGTCGTCTATCTTGCCCTGGCCTTGGGCGGGCTGGCGCATATCATCTGGCGTCCCGGCATCAGCCATCCCCGCAGGCTTTATGCACTGCTGCTGGATTGTGGTTTTCTTTCCTGGCAACTGCATCTAGGCGGCGAACGGGTGGCGCTGTTCTACCCGATCTACCTATGGGTCATTTTCGGCAATGGCTTTCGCTTTGGCATCAGGTCTTTGTTTATCGCGGTGCCGGTTGCCACGCTCAGCTTTCTGATGGTTGTGCTGAGCACGCCCTTCTGGCGGGCGCAGCCGCATCTCGCTGCAGGATTACTGATCGGGCTGGTGATTCTTCCCGCCTATGCCGGCACCTTGATCAAGAAACTCTCCGTGGCCACCTATGCGGCGGAGAAGGCCAACAAGGCCAAGAGTCTGTTTCTGGCCAGTGTGAGCCATGAGCTGCGCACGCCGCTCACTGCCATCATCGGCATGAACCAGATGCTGCGCACCAGCACTCTGACCAGCGCCCAGCATGAGATGGTCGAGACCGTGGATGTCGCCAGCCGGTCCTTGCAAGCGCTGATCAACCAGTTGCTCGATTTCTCCCGGATCGAAGCGGGGAAGATGACCAGCACGATCGAGGAATTCGACCTGCTGACATTGCTGATTGATGTGCGGCGGATTGTTGAAAGCCAGGTTCTGGAGAAGAATCTGGCTTTCAACATTCACGTTACGCCCCGCACCCCGACCAGGGTGAGAACCAGCCGCCTGCAATTACAGGAGGTGCTGGTGAATCTGGCCAGCAATGCGGTGAAATTCACCGCCGTCGGCAGCGTGACAGTGGCGTTGGATGCCCAGCCCCTGGAAGGAAACGAAGCAGGATTGATTCTGCGTGGCGAGGTGTCCGATACCGGGATCGGGATTCCGGCCGAGGCGCAGTCGCGCATCTTCGAGAGCTTCACCCAGGGAGATGCCTCGATTCTGAACAGGTTCGGAGGAACCGGCCTCGGCCTGGCGATCACCCGCCGCCTGGTCGGGATTTTGGGCGGCGATATCTCGGTTGCGAGCATAGTCGGGGAAGGCAGCACATTCAGCTTTCATATCAAGGCGTTGCCCGCCACAGAGACGGGGGAGGCTTGGCAGCCGCCAGCCGGGAAGGTGGGGCTGCGGGTGCGCAACCCGCTGAAGAGATCTCTGCTGCGCACCAACCTTGCCGCGATGGGCGTGGAGGTCGAGCTGATGAATCCAGCCAATGCCAACGCTGCCCAGGAGAGCGGCGTGCGGATGTTGTTGGAGTATCATGCCGAGGCGGACATGCCGGAAATGCCAGGCGCGGCTTTGCCCTCATCGCCCAAGACCATTTTCATTCATCCATCTGCCGCACCGGGCCTGCCGGACCTTGCCACCCGGCAGCACTGCGTGACCCTGCTGACCGACGATTTCTCCGACCAGGAATTTCAGCAGGCGCTGCTTATCGCCAGCCGGCTCAGTGCCACGGAGGTGCCAGCAGCATCTTTGGTTGACGCGCCGCCAGCGCGCCCACTGCCCGTCGCACTCATCCAGCGGGATGTGCTGCTGGTGGACGATAACCGGATCAACCAGCGCGTGTTCACCCGTATTCTGGAAGCGGCCGGGCACAGGGTAACGGTGGCGGAAGACGGTAACCTCGCCATTGATATTCTGGAACGCGAAGGGGAGCGTTTCGATATTGTGCTGATGGATTTCAACATGCCCGGCATGGATGGCCTGGAAGTAACCAAGCTATACCGTCTGATGTCGCTCGGCGGGCCGCGCCTGCCGATCATCGGGCTGACGGCTGATGCGTTTGCCCAGACGAGCGAGGATTGGCGCGCCGCGGACATGGATGGCTGCCTTGTGAAACCCATAGCGCCGCAGGATTTGGTGGCGGTGGTTGAGAAAATGGCCCGCGAGCGCCAGGGCAAGCCATCTATTTCGTTCCTTGAAACCCGGCCCGACCCTGCGCCGATACAGTTGAAGCAGGATAACCCGGCCCTGGATGAGGCGATTATTGCCAATCTGCGACTGCTGGGGGATAGCCAGTTTCTGAATGAATTGTTGTCGGATTTTCTTTCCGACGCAAAGGATCTGATCGACCTGCTGAACGCGGATGTGGGGCGTGGCGACAACCCGGAGTTTCGCAACCATGCGCATGCTCTGCGCAGCAGCGCGGCGAATGTTGGTGCCAAGGCATTGGGGGAGCTATGTAACCCCTGGGTTGGATTGCGCGGGACGGAGTTGAAAGCACAGGCAGCACCGTTTGCCGCCTGTGCACATGCTGAATTGAAGAGAACCAGGCAAGCCGTGATGGCTCTGGGAACGATCCGTCGGGCAAACAACCAATGATTGCCTGCCCGACTTGCTCGTAGCCCTCATGGTCACTCTGCTGCCATGATCATGGAGGCGTGAGGCAGCAACGCCGCCAGCCGGCGGTCCTGTGCGTTGCAAAGCTTGTCCATCTTGCGCAGATCCGCCTCGCTCAGGTTAAGGGCGGCTTCAGCCCAGATATCGACCACATCAATCAGCTCGTCCAGCGTCACCGGGTTGGCGCGGCGCCGGGCGCGGTAGGTGGCCATATGCGCGTTGAATTTCCGGTTATGGCGGGAAATGTAATCCTGCGCCGCCTGTTCACCCTGTCCGTCTTCGGCCAGCACATCCACAACGCCCATCTCAAACAGCTCTTCGGCGGAATAGATCCGGCCGGAAAGGATCATCTCTTCCGCGCGCTTGCGGTCTATCCGGCGGGAGAGGAAGCTGTAAGCCCCCATGCCAGGGAACATGTTGAACAGGATTTCTGGCAGGCCGAGCTTGGCGCTGCGCTCCGCGACGATCATGTCGAAGGACAGCGCATGCTCAAACCCGCCGCCCAGTGCGTCACCCTGCACCAGAGCCATAGTGATGACGGGCGCATCAAAAGCGGTCGTGTTGCGGTGGATCGCCTTCACCGCGACATGGCCATAATGGCGCAGAGAGTCCAGGTCTCCCTCGCGGATGCGCTGCGCGAAATGACCGAGATCACCGCCGAGATTATAGATGCCCGGCACCGCGGAGGCCATGACAAACCAGGAAAACGGCATGTTTTCCCGGCGTGGGGAGCGCGAAAAAGAGGCGGTGATCAATTCCTGCATCTCCCCGATATCCTGCATCAGCTCATGGGTATAGGAAGGGCGGCCCTGCGGCTGCATGAAGCACCAGCAGGTGCTGCTGGCTGCATCCAGTTCCAGCCGCAGATTGTCAAAGCGCTGTGCAAGGAGCGCCTGAAAGGCGAGCGCATACAGGTCCTCGCCCTGGGGGTGGGAGGTGCCTGCATCCTGAAGGCCGGAAGCGGTGGCAAAATTAACGAAGTTCATTCTATGTCTCCATCATATTGGATTTCAGGGGCTACTTGGATTTATGGGCTACACCGTCAGGCGGAGTGGTTGGAATCCACTCGCCTGACGGTTGCATACAGAATATGACTCGAAATTAAGTATTAGGTGTGAAAAAATTTTAACGGCGTTGGGCAAAACCTGCCCTCACATCTTACATCCGTGCGCAGCTTCACTCAAAAAGGCGGCGGCGGCTGGCAAGAGCGTGTTGGCGCCGGCGTGGAGGAGGCGACGATACGGTGGTAAAATTACTATTAAATCAATAAACTAAAAGAAAAACCTAGAACTTAAAGCCGGGCGACTTTGGCTCGGATCAGTATCGATTCAATACTAAACCAACACGCACCTCTCGATTAAAAATTCAGAGGGCGATTCTTTGAATATCTATTGGCGCCGGGCGCTGTGCGGCCGGTGCCGCAGCAGCCGGCGCAGGAAATTGAAAATCCGGCGCTGTGGTTCCGTTGCCTCGCGGATCGCGTGTACATCAGCCTCGATAGCGTCGAGGCGCTGCAGCAGCGTGTGACTCCCCCCGCCTTGCGTTTCCAGCGCCTGCAACACCGGCCACAAGACCCCCAACAAGGCCGGCTGCTGCTGCAAGGCGCTGCGAATGATGTGGTTGCCCAGCCGCGCCCGCATTTCACCATGGATGTTTAACCCGCCTGTCACGCTATTCGCATAAATCGGTGCATCCGCCGTAAGCCGGTGATGGTAGAAGGCAAGCCGTTCCTCCAGCGCGCCGATATCCCCGATGGTCAACGCCCTGAGGATGAATTCCCAATCCCCCAGCACTGGCAGCGCCTCGTTATAGCCGCCGATGCGCGCAAGCAGTGCGTGCCGCAGCAGCAGCGTGATGGGCGGCATCTGGTTGCGTTCCAGCATTGCGCCATACGTTATGGGTGGGCGGAAATAGACCCAGGGAAATTGTGCAACCGTTTTGATGCGTCCATCCTCGATACGTTCCTGCACAACATCGCAGCCGGTGGCGACGCCGATATAGGAGGCGTTCTCTGGCGCGTCGAGAAATGCCACCGTGCGGCTGAGAAAGGTCGCATCCCAGCGGTCGTCATCGTCGTGGATTGCAAAAAAACGCCCCGAAGCCGCGCTCAATCCGGCGTTTGAGGCAGCTTCCATGCCAAGCGATGCGGCGTGATGAATGAGAGATAGTCTGTTGGTGAAAGCATCGCGAAACGATGCCAGCCCTTTCTCCAGTGTCGCAACGTCACCGCCATCATTCACGAGGTAAAGCCGCCAATCCGTGAAGGTCTGCGCCAATACGCTCTGCAATGCGCGCGGCAGCAACAATGCCCTGTCTTTGGTACGCATGATGATAGAAACCGTCTCGGCATGTGGGCCTGAGTCTGGCAGCTTCTGAGGCGCATAGAGCCACGGAAGCGGCGCTTCAGGAGGTGGTTGCATGCGTGGGTCATCCTCTCATCGGGTAAGGCAGCGGCCAGGCTCTTATGGCAGCATTACTATGAAGTCCGAATGGTCCTCCAGGGCGAATCGCGCCGCGGTTCGACTTGAACTGATCAGGCTCTAACCCGCGCGAAATCGGCGTGAGGCCGGTGCAGGGTCGAAAATTCCGGATGCACCGCGATATCTGAGAGCATCCGCCCCAGTCCTTCGGTGAAATTCAACCGTGGCGACCAACCTAGAACTTGCTTGACCAGCCCGATACACAGCACGTTTGACGGCACATCGAAGGTACGCCCCGGTTTGCGGTCGACGGTCAGCTTCCGGTTGAGACGCGCCTCTAGCGCTGCGACTATCTCGTTCAGGCTGGTGCCCTTGCCGCTGCCAATGTTGAACACATGCTGCCCGCTGAGGTCAGGCGCGATGGCCAAGTGCACCAAACATTCGGCGACATCGGCGACATGAATGAAGTCGCGTACCACCTCGCCGGTACCCCAGACTTCAATGGGCTGGTTGTTGAGGGCCTTGCTCATGAAGGCTGTTACCGCCCCCAGACCGCGTGAGACATCTTGCCCGGCCCCGAAAGGGTTGGCGATCCGCGCGATACGGCAATCCAGCCCATGCATCGCGTGGTAGAGATTGAGGTAAATTTCCGCCGTCGCCTTGCTGGCACCATAGGCGTTGATGGGGGCGAGTACATGGGTTTCGGGCACGGGAACCTGCTGCAGCGGGCCGTATACGGTGCCGCCGGAGGAAGAGAAGATAACCCGGCCGTGGCCGCGCCGCTTCAGCGCGTCCAACAGTCCCAGCAGGGCGCCGAGATTCTGCTCCAAATCCGTTCTGGGGTCGGCATTCGCGGTGGAGGGCAACGACCCCCATGAATAGAAATGCACCACATCCACGCCTTTGATCTGCGCGTCCCAGTCGGCGGTCAGTATATCGAGATCGCGCCAAGCCAAAAATGGCGAAGCGGCAAAACTGTCCAGAAACGCAGGCCGGCGCCTGCCAGCAAGGATGGCCCGGTGTTTATGCTGGGCCAGCGCCAGCCCGGCATGGCGGCCAATGAAGCCGCTGCCGCCAACGATCAGATGGCAGGTCTGGGGAGCAGAATTTGTAGGGTCCATACAATTGTAATACTGCGGCGTGTTCGCAGGCGAAGCAATAGTTGGCCCTTGGTGATTGCGCGTATCACTTTGAATTTTCTATTTTTTACAATAGCTTCTGAGTTCATTGAAAGCCTGAAATCAGAAAGCTCGCTCGGATCATTCTGAATCGATTGCGCTCTGGCGTGGCTTCTGGCCAGAATAGAAACGGAAAAAGTCAAATTCGCTGGCGCAGGCGACGTTCTGGAAACCGGTGCGTCGCAGCGCTTCCAACACGGCCTCGGGTGGTGCGTAGGCGGCAATGGTTTGCCAATGATACGCCATCAGCGCCTTGGCCTGGCGGTTGCGTGTCGCCAGCGCCGAAACAGCCGGAAGCACCCCGCCTATAAACACCCCCGCCGCTCGTCTCAGCGCCGGATGGGAGGGGGCGCTGACCTCCAGCAGCACCAGCTTTCCCCCTGGGCGCA
>JAKBCD010000102.1 GCA_021808205.1 Pseudomonadota bacterium
TAATGGCGACCTTCTTGCTCTTGATGAGGTTAACGTCGGCATCCCGGTCATAATAAACGCGCATGTTCTATGGTCCCTGATTGGTCTCGGATAAAATACTGGCGGCTCCCCTACTGCGTTTTGCCGCCGCTGTCACCCGCCCAAAAGCTGGATTCTGGTCATGCCAGCCTCCCGCCATGCGCAATCTTATTGCCAAAAAACCACATGATGACGCAATTTTGGATCAAAATTTCCGCCATCTTCCCTGCCAAAACACCTCCTTTTATAACCGAATCAAACAGGAGGCTTAATGGATCACCTTGTTCCGCAAACCGGCTTTACGCTCAAATACCGTACCGGCTTCGCCGCCGCCATGCTGGCCCTTGGACTGCTGATGGCGGTAGGCGGCGTTTTCATCGTCATCGCCAGCCTCGTGCTGTTTCGCCCGGCGGCGATTTTCGCGGGCATCTTCATGGCCATTGGCGGCATCAGGCTGCTCCGGCGCTATCTCGGCGCCTTCCGGCGCCGCAATGCCGCCTTCGACGTCACGCCGGAGGGGATCAGCTTCCTCGGCCCCCAGGGCTATCACATCAGATGGGCCAATGTTCTGGGGCTGCATGTCTGCCGGCGCCGGGGTAAAGCCTATGCCATCTATATCTATTTCTCGGAAAATCCCCCCAGCGCGCTGTTCATCGGCGATACTGACCCCCGCGCCGCCCTGTTCACCACGCACCGCGCGGAATCACCCAACCAGCTGCATCTGCGGCTGTCGCATTTCAATCTGCCGGGCGGCGGTGAGATCGAGGCCGCCTTCCGCGCATTGGCGCCGCGAAACGGTGCGTTTCCGCCTGGCGCGAAGATCCTGAACGGGCATTTTTCTTCCACCAACTGGATGGCGTTCGGCATTGTACTCACCGTCATCTTCACCTTGATCGTCGGGGGGATTCTATACGGAATCGAGCCAGACCAGACAGTCGCCCTGGTCTGTACCGCCATGCTGGCGCCCGTCTTGCTCGCCTGGGGTGCAGGGCGGCTGTTCCGGCTCTCCCCCAACTGGGCCACCCCCCGGCTCATCGCCTATAATGGCGTACTCTACGTGCCAGAGGCCGCGCTCGGCGCGGTGAAATTGTCGGACATCATCAATGTCCGCCGGAAGATGGGGATGCTGATGCTGTATTTCGCAACCTGCCAGGAGCAGGTTCGGGATTACCAGTTCAACACGCTCGGCCTGTTGGCACAGGTCCGGATCATCACGCAGGGCAACACAGGCGCGGCACTGGCTGCCTATTTTAAGGCGCTGCATCTTTGGGAGACCGGGAAAACGCTGAACTACAAGAAAATCCGGGCGGAGGACAAACAGCGCCGCCAGAATCTAAAGCTGCGTGCCCGCCGCCAATAAGCGCACGCCTCCCAACACTACCCGCTATTCCTCAACGCCGAGGCGATGCCGTTGATGGAAATATGCACACCCCGGCGAATGCGCTCAGAGGCTTCGCCCCCCTCACTCTGCGCGCGGTAGCGGCGCAGCATCTCCACCTGCACATGGTTCAGCGGGTCCAGATACGGGAAACGGTTCACCACCGCGCGGCGCAGCACCGGGTTATGGTCCAGCAACGCCTCCTGCCCGGTTATCGCCAGCAAATAGCGTATCGTGCGTTCAAACTCTGCCACAATGCGCGGGAAGATGCGCTGGCGCAGTCCTTCATCCTGCACCAGGGCGGCATAGCGCGCGGCAATGCCCATATCCGCCTTCGCCAGCACCATATCCATGTTGGACAACAGGGTGGAAAACACCGGCCAAGTTTGCACCATGTTTTGTAGCATCGCCATGCCTTCGGCCTCGCCATGGGTCGCCAGCCACTGCTCCACCGCAGTGCCAAAACCATACCAGCCTGGCAGCATAATTCGGCATTGCGCCCAGGAAAAAACCCATGGAATCGCCCGCAAATCCTCTATGCTGCGGCTCTTGCTGCGGCTGGCGGGGCGGCTGCCAAGGTTCAGCGCTGCGATTTCTGATATTACCGTGGATTGCCAGAAATAATCCTCGAAGCCTTGGGTCTCATACACCAGGTCCCGGTAGGCGGCGAAGGCATTGTCGGAGAGCTCGCCCAGCGCCTGCATGAAACTCTCATCCGGCGGTTGTGCCGTAGTCGGCTCAGCACTCGCCACCAGGGTCGCCGCCAGAATCACCTCAAGGTTCCGTCGGCCGACTCCCGCGTTGCCGTATTTCGCGGCAATCACCTCGCCCTGCTCGGTCAGGCGAATCTGCCCCTGCACCGCCCCCGGCGGCTGCGCCAGGATCGCTTGGTAGGATGGCCCGCCGCCGCGCCCAACTGAGCCACCACGGCCATGAAACAACCTGATCCGCACGCCATGCCGGGCAAATACCTCCACCAACCCCAGCTCGGCGCGGTAAAGCTCCCAGCCGGAAGTGATAAACCCGCCATCCTTGTTGCTGTCGGAATAGCCCAGCATCACCTCCTGCACATCGCCCCGCCCCGCCAGCAGCTTGCGATACACAGGGGCGGCGAACAGTGCCTCCATAATCCCGGAAGCCGCCCGCAAATCCTCGATGGTCTCGAATAGCGGCACGATGTTAACATCCAGCACTGCGTCCGCCGGGCGCAGCAGCCCCGCTTCTTTCAGCAGCACCGCCAGCTCCAGCATGTCCGACAGGCCATCGGTCTTGGAAATAATCATGGTACGGATGCAACGCTTGCCATAACGCAAATGCGCCGCCCGCGCCTCCTCGAAAATCGCCAGCTCCTTGGCCGTCTCCCCGCTATAGCTCACATGGCGGGAAACCAGCGGCCGCGCCGTCTCCAGCTCCTTCAACAGCAGGGCAATACGGGCTTGCTCGCCAAGCGCCAGATACGCTGTGCCTGGCTGCGCCACCTCCAGCAGTTCTGCCACCACGCGCGCATGCACGGCCGAATTCTGCCGCAAATCAAGCGGCGCCAGCGTCCAGCCGAATGCCTTGGCGGCGCGCAGCAATGCCCCCAGCCGCCCTTGCGCCAGCGCCCCTGCGCCATGCGCCTCCAGCGAGCGCGCCACCACCAGCAAATCAGCGGTGAACTCCTCAACCTGTTGATACGGTGTGGCTTCCACCCCCCGCACAGCGGAAGACATCATATCCATATGCGGGGCGCGCCCCAGCAGCGTCTCATAGGTTGCCGCCAGCCGCGCCTGCACGCTGGCCAGCGCCAGCCGGTAGGGCTCACCCGTCCGGTGCTCGGATTTATCCGGCGATGCCGCCGCCAGAACCTGCAACTCCGGCGTCACCGTCACCAGCAACGAGGCAAAGGGCAATTCCTTACGCAGCGCCCGCGCCTCGGCGATGTAATGGCTCAGCGCCTTTTCGGCCTGTGTGGCCAGCGTCGCGCGCAGCACCTGCGCGTCTACAAACGGGTTGCCATCCCGGTCGCCGCCAATCCAGGTGCCGATTTCCAGAAACGCCGGCAGTTCCGCAAGCCCCGCCGCCGCCGCCTGCTCAACTGCGGCGTAGAGCTTCGGCACTTCGGCAAAGAAGGTGGTATCGAAATATGCCAGCGCATTGCCCACCTCATCCAGCACTGAGAGCTTGTTCTTGCGCAGCACGCGCGTCTGCCACAGCGTCAGCACCTTGGCACGCAACTCTGCTTCAATCTCCGCGCGCTCCTCTTGGGTATCCGCCAGCCGGTCCCGGCGGGTCAGCAGGGCTGCAATGGCGTCCAAGCAATCCAAGATAGAGCGGCGCTGCACCTCGGTCGGGTGCGCAGTGAGCACTGGCGCGATATAAGCACCACCTAAAAACGCCTTCAGCCGCGCCTCGTCGAAGCCGTGCGCCCGTGCTTGCAACAACCCGCCGGCCAGCGAATCCTCACGCGGAGCCGAACCGGCGATGAGGTGAGCACGCCAGCGCCTGGTATGGTGGTGGTCCTCGGCGATGTTGGCCAATGCCGAAAAATAGCCGAAGGCACGGGTGATACTGTTCACCTCGTCATCGGAAAGCCCGGCCAAAATCGTCTCCAGCTCCTCCTGGGCGGTTTTGTCCTGGTCGCGGTGGAAGCGCACCGCGAGCTGGCGGATGGATTCGATCAACTCATAGGTGGCCTTGCCGGCTATGGAACGGATCGTGTCTCCCAGAATTCGCCCGAGCAGGCGAATATCCTCGCGTAAAGCATCATCGAGCGATTCAGGGCGGCGCGTTTGCACATCGGACGTGTCCATGTCCTTATCAAACGCCCTTCGCGTGTATGTGCAAGTCTTTTTGCGTCGCAACAAACGTCGCCGGAGGGTCCCCGGCGGCGTTGCTGTCTTGCGACAAAAATCAGGTGTGGCGGTTCTCCACCAGATCCGCCACCACGCCAGGGTCCGCCAAAGTGGAGGTATCGCCCAAACTATCCGTCTCGTTGGCGGCAATCTTGCGTAAAATCCGGCGCATGATCTTGCCCGAGCGGGTTTTCGGCAAACCGGGCGCCCACTGGATCACATCCGGGGCGGCGATCGGCCCGATCTCCTTGCGCACCCAGGCCACCAATTCCTTGCGCAGCGCCTCGCTGGGCTCCGCATCCGCCACCAGTGTCACATAGGCGTAAATGCCCTGGCCTTTAATGTCGTGCGGAAAGCCCACCACCGCCGCCTCGGCCACGGCCTCATGCGCCACCAGGGCGGATTCAACCTCCGCCGTGCCCATGCGGTGACCAGAGACGTTAATCACGTCATCCACCCGCCCGGTGATCCAGTAATAGCCGTCCGCATCCCGCCGCGCGCCGTCGCCGGTGAAATACAACCCCTTGAAGGTGGAAAAATACGTCTGCACAAACCGCTCATGGTCGCCGAACACGGTGCGCATCTGCCCCGGCCAGCTGTCGGAAATGCAGAGATTACCCTCCGTGGCTCCGCTCAGCTCATGGCCTTCGCCATCCACCAACAGCGGCTTCACGCCGGGCAACGGCAACGTGGCTGAGCCGGGCTTCAGGTCCGTCGCCCCCGGGAAGGCGGAGATAAGGATGCCGCCGGTTTCCGTCTGCCACCATGTATCCACGATCGGGCAGCGATGCTCGCCCACCACCCGGTCATACCAATGCCAGGCTTCCGGGTTGATCGGCTCGCCCACCGAACCCAGAATCCGCAGCGATTTGCGGGAGGTCTTCTTCACAGGCCCCTCGCCGTCGCGCATCAGGGCGCGGATAGCTGTTGGGGCAGTATAGAAAATGTTCACTTGGTGCTTGTCCACCACCTCCCAGAAGCGCGAGGTGGAGGGATAGTTCGGCACACCCTCGAACATCAGCGTCGTGGCACCATTCGCCAGCGGGCCGTAGACGATATAAGTGTGGCCAGTCACCCAGCCTACATCCGCCGTGCACCAGTAAATCTCGCCGGGATAATAATCGAACACATATTGATGGGTGAAGCTCGCCCACACCATATAACCGCCGGTGGTGTGCAACACGCCCTTCGGTTTGCCGGTGGAGCCGGAGGTATAGAGAATGAACAACGGATCCTCCGCGTTCATTTCCACCGCCTGATGGGTAGCGGACACCTTCGCGGCTTCCTCATGCAGCCACACATCACGGCCTTCCTGCATGGCCACATCGCCGCCGGTGATCTTCGCCACCACTACGCTCATAACACTCGGGCATGTCTTCAGCGCCTCGTCGGCATTAGCTTTTAACGCCACCCTGCGCCCGCCGCGCCGCCCCTCATCGGCCGTGATCAACGCCACGGAGCCGCAATCCTGAATCCGGCTGGAGAGGCTGTCCGGTGAAAACCCGCCAAACACCACGGAGTGAATGGCGCCGATGCGGGCACAGGCCAGCAGTGCCACGGCCGCTTCCACCACCATCGGCAGATACACAGTTACCACGTCACCCTTCTTGATCCCCCGTGCCGTCAGCACATTGGCGAGGCGGCAGACCTGCTCATGCAGCTCCCGGTAGGTGACTTTCTTGGACTCGTTCGGATCATCGCCTTCCCAGATAATCGCCACCTGGTCGCCGCGATCGGCCAGATGCCGGTCAAGGCAGTTGGCGGCGGCGTTCAGCGTGCCATCCTCGAACCATTTGATCGAGACATCGCCAAAAAACGTCGTGTTTTTGATCTTCGTGGGCGGCTTCATCCAGGTGATGCGCTTGCATTCCTCGGCCCAGAAGGCCTCGGGCTCGGCGGCCGCACGGCGATACATTTCCTCATAACGGGTGCGGTTCACCAGAGCCTTGGCGGCGATTTCCGGCTTGATCGGAACGATATCGGCGTCGGACAATTATAGGGTCCTCCTGTTTTGCTTTCCTGCTAAAGCATTATCATAAATTTTCCGAAGCCGCGCCAAGTGTGATCCGTTCTGGTGCATTTGGGTTCGGCCCGGATTGCCCCGGCCCTGGCCGGGGCAGACAACCTCGGCCCTCGGGATCGTTGACAAAACTTTATGTTTCTGTGCCTGCTGGCAACCACAATCGACTTTGGACTTGACTTGAGTTCGCGCGCTCCCAGCGGCTGGACGTTAGACAAGGCGACCAGAACCCGGTTGTCCCGGCGTAACCCGGGGTGATGACATGTTTTGAGGAGCGACGAAGACAATGCCGATCGGTACCGTGAAGTGGTTCAATACAACCAAGGGTTTCGGATTCATCGTGCCGCAGGATGGCGGCAAGGATGTATTCGTCCATATCACCGCGGTGCAGTCCGCCGGGTTGCGCGGCCTGAATGAGGGTCAGAAGGTGAGCTTCGACATCACCAAGGAACGCGGCAAAGACGCTGCGGTCAACCTAAAAGCGGTCTGATCACCCGCCCGTATTGGGCTTGTAGG
>JAKBCD010000103.1 GCA_021808205.1 Pseudomonadota bacterium
CGCAACAGCTGGCCGCGGCTTACGAGGCCCGCTACGCCGTGCCGCCGCGCTCGGCCGAATCCTGCACCGCCTATGTGGGCGCCAAACTGGTGTTCGACACGTTGAACACCGCCGGCGGCAACCCGGCTGCGCTGCTGGCCGCCATGCAGAAATTAAACCTGCCGCAGGGCACGCTGCTGAACGGCTTTGGCGCTAAATTTGACGCCACCGGCCAGAACACCGCCAGCTTCGTAACCCTGCAACGCTGGAAAGACGGCGCCTTAGCCCCGGCCTAGGGCGGCCTGGAACTCGGCCCATTCCCGCTTGGAAAGGCCGGAGCCTTCCTGCGCCACCGTCTCGCCCGCCAGCATCTTCTTCACGCAGTCCAGCATTTTGGCGGAGAAGGTAACCGCCCCCAGCCGGTAGTCGCAGAATGCCTTGTAGGAGAGCGGCACCCAGGCCTCGGTCAGCTTCAGCATCGCCTCGGCATAAACCCGGATTTCATATTGCGCGTGGGCATCCGCCCGCAGCCGCAGGAAATGGAAGAGGTTATGCAGATCCGTCTTCCAGTACCATTGGGTGTAGGTGTTCAGCGTGAGGTTCATGCGCGCCAGCTCCCGCGCCAGCCCCACATCGTCACCCAGCATGTCCTCGTAATGGCCGTAGGTGGTTTCCGCGTCCTGGCGCAGCATCTCCATCACCCGGGTGGAGGTTTCAGCATCCAGCACCTCGCCGCGGCCCTGGCGGTTGTCCTTGGATTGCTTGGCCATCTGCTCCGGGGCGGGCAGGTAATAATCCTTGTCCAGAATGGAGTAGCGCGCGGAATATTCGTTCACGTTGGCGGTGCGATGGCGGATCCATTGCCTTGCCACGAAGATCGGCAGCTTCACGTGGAACTTGATCTCACACATCTCGAACGGGGTGGAGTGATAATGGCGCATGAGGTAGCGGATCAGCCCTTCATCCTCCAGCGCCCGACGGGTGCCCCGCCCGTAAGACACACGCGCCGCCTGCACCACGGCGGAATCGTCGCCCATATAATCCACAACCCGCACGAACCCGTGGTCCAGCACCGGGATGGCGGTGAAAAGCTGCGCCTCCAGCGCTGCCACGGTGGGGCGGCGGGTGGTGTGAGAGGCAGCGCGCGCGGCCTCGATCTCGGTTTGCTGTTCGGTTGAGAGGCTCATGCCGCATCTCTTTCACATTCTGCGATTCGGCACTATATGAACCTCGTCAGCTTGCTGACTATGGCGATAAACGGTGCGTGGAATAAGCGTTGTGGACCCGGGGGCGGTACCCGGCGCCTCCATATCTCTGGTAGCCCAAGGGCTGCCGCGCGGCCCGATTCAGACGACGCGGCTTTGCCACTTTGTCATCGGGACGCGGTCCGGGGGTTTACGGGGGCGAAATAGACTCGACACGCGTGGTAAAGACCCATCTTTTGCCCGGCATTGTACCGCCGTTATCGGGCTAATTTTTAAATGCGAACGATAACAACGTAGCATTCGCTGTCGCTGCCTAATTAGCAGCTAAGCGCGGTTCGGGGGGCACCGGGCAACAGAAGCCCCCCACTCCAACATATGGCGCGCCACCCCGCATCCGTTGCGCTGACCAAAAAAAAGGCGGTGCCAATGCACCGCCAAGTTTAGGGAGGAAACGTCCAAGAAAATAGGAGAGAGAACTCATCCTATGGGACGATTCTATATCTGAACAAAACCAACGGCGAAACAAGGATTATCGCAGCGCAGCAATGCTGAAAAGCTGGCGGAATGAAGTGTTGTACATTCGGCCAAAAGCGCCCGCGCGGGCGCTTTGCCCAAACTGCACGATGCTTCAGGCCGCCCCGCCCTCGGGCACCAGCACAATCACCGCCGCCTGTGCGGCAATGCCTTCGCCGCGGCCGGTAAAGCCCAGTTGCTCGGTGGTGGTGGCCTTAACGGACACCAGCTCGACGGAAACCCCCATCAGCGCCGCCAGCCGCTCGCGCATGGCCTGGGCGTGCGGGCCGATCTTCGGGCGTTCGCAGATGATGGTTATATCCGCATTGGCGAGGCGGCCGCCGCGCGCCTTTATGCGTTCCGCCGCGTGGCGCAGGAACCGGGCGCTGTCCATGTCTTTCCACTCAGTCTCGCTGGGCGGGAAGTGCCGGCCGATATCGCCTTCGGCCAGGGCGCCATAAATCGCGTCGCACAATGCATGAATGCCGACATCGGCATCCGAATGCCCGGCCAGGCCCTTTTCGTGCGGAAGCTTTACGCCGCAGATGATCATGTCGCGGCCTTCCGCCATGGCGTGAACATCAAAACCAGTGCCGATGCGCGGAATCATGCCTCTTCTCCTCAAATTACCGCGCCGGAATGCACGCAGGGCGGCATTATCGTCAATAACCCTCATTGCGCGGCGGGGCATTGGGATTTACTTTGCCCAAATGATGAGCAGTGACATCTTCCCCATGATCAAGCCGGTGATGATCGGCCAGGGCCCCCGGCAGGTGCGGCTGGAGCATCCGGTCATTCTCGCCCCGCTTTCGGGCGTGACCGACCTGCCCTTCCGCGCCCTGGTAAAAGCGCAAGGTGCTGGCTTGGTGGTTTCAGAAATGATCGCCTCCTGGGCGATGGTACGGGAGAACCGCAACACGCTGCGCATGGCGGAAGTGGTCTCGGCTGGCGGCCCGAATTCGGTGCAATTGGCCGGCTGCGACCCCGAGGCCATGGCCGAGGCCGCGAAGATCGCGGTGGGGCTGGGGGCGGACCTTATCGATATCAATTTCGGCTGTCCGGTGAAAAAAGTGGCGATCGGGCAGCTCGCCGGGTCCTCATTGATGCGCGACGAGGCACTGGCCGGGCGCATTCTGGAAGCCACCGTGAGGGCGGTGGATGTACCAGTGACACTGAAAATGCGCATGGGCTGGGACCATAACAGCCTGAACGCGCCCAATCTGGCCCGCATCGCGGAACAGGCGGGCATTGCGATGCTCACCGTGCATGGCCGTACCCGCCAGCAATTCTACGAAGGTGTGGCGAACTGGGACTTCATCGCCCAGGTAAAGGCCGCCACCGCCCTGCCGGTGATCGTAAACGGCGACATCACCAGCGAGCAGAAGGCCGCCGAAGCGCTGCGCCGCTCAGGGGCGGATGGCGTGATGATCGGCCGTGGCGCCTATGGCCGCCCCTGGTTTTTGCAGCAGGTGATCGATTACCTCACCACCGGCAGCCTCACGGCGGCGCCGTCTCTGGCCGAGCAAAAAGAGATTTTGCTGGGCCATTACCGCGCCATCCGCGCGCATTTCGGCGAACAGGCCGGCACCCGGCTGGGGCGCAAACACGTGGCCTGGTACAGCCAGGGGCTGCACAGCTCCGCCGGGTTCCGCGCGCAAATGAACCGGCTGGATAGCGGCGCGGCGGTGGAGGCGCTGATCCATCAATTCTACGATCCGCTGATCGCCCAGGGGTTCGTGCGGCAAGATGAAGTGGCGCTGGCAGCATGAGCGGATTCAAGAAAGCGTTCAAAATTGTCCGCCGGACCCCGCCTGAAAAGCGGGTCAGGCTCGACCCCGCGCAGATTCTGGAAACCCTGCCCATCGCCGTGGTGGTGCTGGATGATATGGATGTGGTCGCGGAGGTGAATTACGCGGCGGAGGAATTCTTCGGCGCCTCCAAAAGCATTCTGCAACATTCCAACCTTGGTGAGCTGCTGCCGGCGGACCATCCGGTGTTTCTGATGATGGAACGCGCCCGCAGCGCCGGGGTGAGCATTGCCGAACATGACCTGGTGCTGGAAGGCCCGCGCATGGCACGGCGCGGCTGCACCGTGCTGGCCACCCCCATGGACCAGCCCGGCTATGTGATGCTCACCTTCCAGGATGAATCCGCCGCCAAGGCGCTGGACCAGCAAATGTCCGCCCGCAATGCCGCGCGCTCCATCACCGGCATGGCGGCGATTCTGGCGCATGAGGTAAAGAACCCGCTTTCGGGCATTCGGGGTGCCGCCCAGCTGCTGGAGCTCAACGCCGCCGCACAGGACAAGGAGCTGGCGGTGCTCATCCGCGACGAGGCCGACCGCATCCGCGCCATGGTGGAGCGCATGGAAACCTTCGGCGAGAAAAATCTTGAGCGCCAGTCTGTGAATATTCACCGCGTGCTGGAGCATGTGCGCAAGCTGGCCAGCTCCGGCTTTGCCGCGCGGGTGAAATTTGTCGAGACCTATGACCCCTCCCTGCCGCATGTGCTGGGAGACCGCGACCAGCTGATCCAGGTGCTGTTGAATCTGGTGAAGAACGCCGCCGAGGCAATTTCCGGCGGTGACAGGCAGGAGGGTGAAATTCATCTCACCACCGGCTTTCAGCATGGCGTCCGGCTTTCCGCCTCCGTCGGCCGCTCGCGCCCCAATCTGCCGCTGTTCGTCTCGGTGCGGGACAATGGCCCCGGCATTCCGGAAGATATCCGCCGGCATCTGTTCGAGCCCTTCGTTTCCACCAAGGCGGCGGGCTCGGGGCTGGGTCTTGCCTTGGTCGCGAAGATCATCGCCGACCATGGCGGGCTGATCGATGTGGACACCCGCCCCGGCCGAACGGAATTCCGCATCCATCTGCCCGTTTATGAAGATCCCGAAGAAGGCGTGAATTAAGTATGACGCTTCCCACCGTTCTCGTTGCCGACGACGACCGTTCGATCCGCACCGTGCTCACCCAGGCTCTGGGCCGGGCGGGGTATCAGGTGCGCACCACCGCCTCCGCCGCCACGCTCTGGCGCTGGGTGGAAGATGGCGAAGGCGATGTCGCCATCACCGATGTTATCATGCCGGATGAAAACGGGCTGGATCTGATCCCACGCATCCGCCGTATCCGCCCGGAACTGCCGGTGATCGTGATGAGCGCGCAAAGCACGCTGACCACCGCGGTGCAGGCCACCCAGCGCGGCGCGTTCGAATATCTGCCCAAACCGTTCGACCTTGCCGACCTGCTGGCTGTGGTGGACCGGGCGCTGAAGCAGCCCATGGCCATGGCGGCGCAGGCGCAGGCGCCAAAACCCGCCTCTGACGAGCAGATGCCGCTGATCGGCCGCAGCCCGGCGATGCAGGAAATCTACCGGGTGATCGCGCGGCTCACCACCACCGACCTCACCGTGATGATCAATGGCGAATCCGGTGCCGGCAAGGAGCTGGTGGCCAGGGCGTTGCACGATTATGGCCGCCGCCGCTCCGGCCCGTTCGTGGCCATCAACATGGCCGCCATCCCGCGCGAGCTGATCGAGAGCGAGCTGTTTGGCCATGAGCGCGGCGCCTTCACCGGTGCCACCAACCGGCATACCGGGCGCTTTGAGCAGGCGGCGGGCGGCACGCTGTTTCTGGATGAAATTGGCGACATGCCGCCGGAAGCGCAAACCCGCCTGCTGCGCGTGTTGCAGGAAGGCGAGTTCCTGCCCGTGGGCGGGCGCCAGCCCATCCGCGCCAATGCGCGCATTGTGGCGGCCACCCACCGGGATTTGCGCGCCCTCATCCGCTCCGGCCAGTTCCGCGAGGATCTGTTCTACCGGCTCAACGTCGTGCCCATAAGGCTGCCGCCCCTGCGCGAGCGCCCGGACGATATCCCCGTGCTGGCGCAGCATTTTCTGAACAAGGCACAAGCCGAGGGGCTGCCCGCGAAATCCATCGACCCCGCCGCCATGGCGCTGCTCTCCGCCCACCGCTGGCCGGGCAATGTGCGCGAGCTGGAGAATGTGATCCGCCGTCTCGCCGCCCTGGTGCCGCAGCCCGTCATCACGAATGAGATCATCGCCCAGGAACTGGCCGATTACACCCCGGTGGAAGAGCCCAGAACCACGGCCACCGGCGAGGAGGGCGACAATATGGCCAGCGTGGTGGAGCGCCACATTACCCGGCTGCTGGCCAGCTTGCGTGAATCCGGCGAGGAAGGCGTGCTGTATGAACGCGCCCTGGCCGAGCTGGAACGCCCGCTCATCCGCATGACCCTGACCGAAACCAGAGGCAACCAGATTCGCGCCGCGGCGCTGCTTGGCCTCAACCGCAACACGCTGCGCAAGAAAATCCGCGAGCATGGTATCGGCGTGCAGCGCCGAGTGGGATGAGCGGCCGCCTGCCCATGGCGGAAAAACCGCAAGCTCGCTCCCGGCTTGCCTGGGCCGCAGATTTGATGCTGGGCCGGGTGGCAACCCTGCTTGTTGCCTCCGCCGCGCTGGCGCTGGGCATTCTCACCTTCGCCCTGCTGGCGGGGCGGGTGCGTATGCCCATGTATTCGGGTGGCACGGTCGCCCTTATTTTCGCGGATTTCGCGGCGCTGCTGCTGCTCATCCTGGTGCTGGCCGGGCGGGTGGTGCGGGTGGTGCTGGAGCACCGGCGCGGTGCCGCCGGGGCCAGGCTGCATGTGCGGCTGGTGCTGCTGTTTGGTGGCGTGGCGGCGGTGCCCGCCGTGCTGGTGGCCGTCTTCGCCATTGTGTTCTTCAATTTTGGCATCCAGGCCTGGTTCAACAACCGCGTGCAAACCGCACTGGCGGAAAGCAACCAGGTGGCCCAGGGCTACCTGACCGAGCATGAGAACGACATCCGGCTCGACGCGCTGGCGATGGCGAATGACCTGTCTCAGGCGGGGTCTGTGTTTTTTGGCAACCCCAATGAATTCGCCTCGTATCTGGTCACGCAAACCTCCGTGCGCGGCCTGACTCAGGCGGTGATCTTCGACCCGCTGAGCGGACAAGTGGTTGCCTCGGCCGGGCTGTTCGCCGGCATTGCCGCCAGTATTCCGGACCATAACGCCATCGCCGAGG
>JAKBCD010000104.1 GCA_021808205.1 Pseudomonadota bacterium
CGCATAAGTGTAGGCTGCACGGGCAATTTTTCCTACATCCTGGGCGCTGGCGAAGGCATGGGCTGTGCGTTCCGCTGCATCGTTGAAATAGATCCACCACAAACACGCGGCAGAGAGCAGCGCCAGAACCACCGCGCCAAAGGTTGCATCCCCCCAGCGCAACGCGGAGAAACTGGCGCCAATCACGGTGATGGATTCTCCCAGCGCGATCAGCACGAACGCCGCGCAGCGCTCCGCCATATGGCGCGCATCCACCTGCCAGCCTTGCGTTGTCGAACGCCCTAGCCCAGGCACATAAAATCCGTTGGCCGGGCCTGAAAGATCAATCAGCAGTGCCGCCAGCCAGCACCATAAACGCGGCGTGCCTTCCAGCAGCGCGCCTGCAACCCACAGCACCGCGCCAACTGCCAGCCAGGAGAAAATACGCTGGAAATTCCTGTAATTTTCTGCGTCATGCTGCTTCAACGCCCACAGCATGAAGCCCGAGCGCCCGAGATTCAGCACGGACAACCCAATGGCAAACCCCATCCCCCGCGCCCCAAACGCCTGCGGCACGGAGGCCGCCAGCAGCAACGCGCAGAACATCAAACCCAGCATCAGCAGCTTCACCGGCCGGCGGTCAGGGTCTATCCAGTTCGTTACCCAGCTCGTGTAAACCCAGCTCCACCACATGGCGCCAAACAGTATCAGCCCCTGGAAGCCGCCCATCACGGTCATATGCGCGCGCAGAAATTCCGAGATCTGCGTAACGGCGAAAACGAAGATCAGGTCGAAGAACAATTCAATCTGCGTCACCGGCGAGGGCTCACCACGCCGGCGCAGCAGGCTGGCCGCCGCGCCGCGCATCAAGTTAGGTAGCGCGCCGTGAGATGCGCTTCAAAATACGCCGGGTTCAGCGCCTCGCCCGTCGCCTCAACCAAAATTTCATTAAACCCGGCAGAGGAGCCGCGCTGGTGCACATGCGCCGAAAGCCAGCCCGTGAGCGGCGCCAGATCTCCGCGCCCCAGCGCGCCGTCCAAATCCGGCAGCGCCTTGCGGGCGGCGGCCATTAACTGTGCCGCGGCCATGGCGCCTAAAGTATAGGAGGGGAAATAGCCGATCGCGCCATCAAACCAATGAATATCCTGCAAGCAGCCGCGCGCGTCATCCGGCGGGGTAATGCCCAGCAGTGCCTGCAGCCCCTCATTCCAGGCCCCTGGCAGATCCGCCACCGCCAAACCGCCCGTGAGCAGCGCCTGTTCCAGCCTAAAGCGCAGCAGCACATGGGCTGGGTAGGTCATCTCATCTGCCTCCACGCGGATAAAGCTGCGCTCCACGCGGCGTAAGCGGTGCTTGAGCCCCGCCACCGTAATGGGCTTGCCGAACGCCGCCGCCGCCAGCGGTGCGAGATAAGACAGATACGCATCCGAGCGCACCGCCTGCATCTCCACGATGAGCGACTGGCTTTCATGCATGGCCATCCCCGCTGCCGCCCCCACTGGCTGGCGCCGCCACGCCGCGGGCAAATTCTGCTCATACAGCGCATGGCCGGTTTCGTGCAACACACCCATCAGCGCCGCGCAGAAATCCGCCTCGTCATAGCGCGTGGTGATGCGGATATCAGTGGGTGTGCCGCCGCAGAACGGATGCGCGGAAATATCCAGCCGGGCTGCGTTGAAATTCAGCCCCGCCCCGGCTGACAGCCGGCGCGCCAGCGCCGCCTGCACCGCTTCGGGGTATGGCCCCGGCGGCAGCGTCGCATGGCCGCGCGCCGCTTGCAATGCCTCAGCCCGGGGCAGCGCCTCGCGCAGAAACGCTTCATAACGGGTGAAAATCACTTCCGCCTGCGCGGCGTTAATCCCGCGCTGATACTGGCTCATCAGCGCGTCATAAGGTGAAAGCCCCAGCGCCTGGCCCAGAATCTCCGCCCCCTCGCGCGTCAGGCGCACCACTTCGGCCAGCGCCTTCTGCACGGCGGCAAAATTGCTGGTTTTGCGCGCCGCGCGCCAGATGGTCTCGCACGCACGCCCCGCACGCACCTGCGCCTCCACAAGGTCTCGCGGAAGGGCGGTGGCGCGCAAATGCGCCTCTCGCATCAGCGCCAGATTTTGCGCGTCCCAGCCTTCCGGCGCCTGCGCCTGCGCCAGCGCCTCACCCATCTCCGGTGCGCAGAGAAACTCGTGGCTCAGCCCCGCCAGCACCGCCATCTGTTCACCCCGCGCCTCGGCCCCGCCATCGGGCATCATCGCCGAGGCGTCCCAGCTCAACACCGCGCTGGCCTCGTCCAGGCAGGCGATGCGATGGAAGGATAATTTCAATGCCTCATATGCGCTCATGGCGTCAGCAGCCTTTTCCGGGCAATAAAGATGAATTCAAACACCAGAATTCCGGCAAAGCCAAACCAGGTGAGCGCGTATCCATAATGGTTGTTTGGTGGTGTCGGCAAATTCTGCTGCGGTTGCGGCAGCGGGCTGCCTGGCGGTGGCTTTGGCCCCATGGCGATGAGCATATAAGGTGCTACATTCTCAAGCCTCATGCCCTTGCCGATCACGGCCGGGTCCAGCGTGTAATAATGCCCTTTGGCGGGGTTATCGGGTGCTGAGAAAAAATCTCTGCCTATGCTGGCGTGAATATAGCCCGAGGGCACAGCCGGCGGGTTGGCCAGGGGCACCGGAACGGATCCCTGCACCCAGCCTAAATCAACAAGCAGAATCTGCCCGTCAGTCCGGCGCAGGGGCATGATCAGCTCGCCGCCGGAAACCGGCCCAACCGGCGTGTCATGCACAATCTGCCCGTAAAATGCAGCCTTGCCCGGTACCCAGGTGCCGGTGACAAACACTTTCTCAAACGGGCTGGGCGTCTTGGGCATCGGCACCGGCGGCGCCACCTGCGCCGCGCGAATTTGCGCGATGATGCCTTCCTTCCATTTCAGCCTGTGCAGCTGCCACGCGCCAAGAGCGATGAACAGGCAGAAAGCCGCAAGCGCCGTCAGCCCAGGGGCGATCAGCCGCCGCAAATGGTTATCCAGCCGTAATCGCGCTGCGGCCGAGGTAATAGATGCACACAAACAGGAACAGCCACACCACATCCACAAAATGCCAGTACCAGGCCGCGGCCTCGAACCCGAAATGTCGCTCCTTGGTGAACTGCCCGGCCCGCGCCCTGAAGAAACAGACGATCAGGAACAGCGTGCCGATGATCACATGCGCGCCGTGGAAACCGGTGGCGATAAAGAAGGACGAGGCAAAAATGCCGCCATGGTAGAACGGAAACGGCGAATGCGTATATTCCCAGGCCTGGCCACAAAGAAACATCAAGCCAAGCACAATGGTAACCCCCAGCCCGCGAACCAGATTCTTCTGATCATCCTCCAGCAGCGCGTGGTGCGCCCAGGTGATGGTGGTGCCGGAGAGCAGCAGCACCATGGTGTTGAACAGCGGAATCGCGAACGGGTCGATCGTGGTGATACCCTGTGGCGGCCAGACCGGCGCGAAGGCGGTGCCCATTTTGTCCGGATAGAAGAAATAATTGAAATAATTCCAGAAGAAGGAGACGAAGAACATCACCTCTGATGAGATGAACAGCGCCATGCCATAGCGCAAACCCACCTGTGTCACGATCTTGTGCAGCCCCGGCGTGCGGGATTCCTTGATCACGTCCCGCCACCACAGATACATCACGCTGAAATCCGCCAGCAAACCAATGCCGAGCACAATGAAGCTACGGAAATGCGCAGCGAGAATGATGCCGGTAAATGTCACCATTGCGGCGGCGGCACCACAAAGCGGCCAGATGCTGGGGTCAACAAGATGGTACGGGTGGGGCACAGTGCCCTTCACCTGGTCTGTCGCGGTATGGACTGTTCCGCTCATTCTTGTCTCCCTTTTTCTTGGCCGTTACGTCAGGCTTTGGTCACCACATCTGTCCGTATTCGTGCAGTTTCACCATCGCAATCACATAAATAATCAAGCAAAACCCGCCAAGGGCCGCCAATAGCAGGAAATTGCGCGCCCGCCTGCGGCGCAAAAATTCCGCCTTCTGCGCGTCGCTCCAATGCGATTCGACGATTTCGACACGCGGCATCCGGTCTTTCGCATAATCCTCATCCTGTTGTGCCGGCGCCATCATACCAGCCGGTCCACCGCGATGGCGGCAAAAAGCAGGAACAGATACAGGATCGAGAATTTAAACGCGGCGCGCGCCGGGGCGTCTTTGCTCAGGCTCACACCTTTTGCGTCCTGCTCATCGCGCAGCACGCCCCAGGCGAAATACAGGAAAGCAGCCCCCAGCACGAAGGCGGTGGCGCCGTAAATCCGCCCGGCCAGACCCAGGAACCAGGGGGAAAGTGCCAGAGGGAACAGAATGAGCGTGTAGATGAACACGTTCCAGCGCGTATGCCTTGCCCCTTTTACCACAGGCAGCATCGGCACGCCGGCCTTTTCGTAGTCGGCGGAGGCATAGAGCGAGAGCGACCAGAAATGTGGCGGCGTCCAGAAAAACACGATCAGGAACAGCAGCATCGGCAGCAGGCCAATATGCCCGGTCACGGCCGCCCAGCCGATCACCGCCGGAAACGCCCCCGCCCCGCCGCCGATGACGATGTTCTGCGGCGTGCGGCGCTTCAGCCAGATGGTGTAAATCACGGCGTAATAGAAGATGGAGAAGGCCAGCACCCCGGCGGCGCAAAGGTTGGTGGCCATGGCCAGCAGCAGCACGGAGATTACCGCAAGCACGATGCCAAACCCCAGCGCCCCGCCGGCCTTGATCTTGCCCGCCGGAATCGGCCGCGTGGTGGTCCGGCGCATAATCGCGTCAATATCGCGGTCATACCACATATTGATCGCCCCCGCCGCACCCGCACCCAGGGCGATGCAGAAAATGGCGATCGCCGCCAGCAGCGGGTTGATATGGCCGGGAGCAATCACAAGCCCGATGGCGCCGGTGAACACCACCAGCGAAACCACACGGGGTTTGAGCAGCGCCAGCCAATCCTTCGGCTCCGCTCCCAAATCCGGGGCGGAAACAGCGTCATGCAGGAAATCGGAAACGTGGTCGGACAAAATGTCTCCTAGCGGATAATCGGCACATCTTCAAAGGTATGGTGCGGCGCCGGGCTGGGCACAGCCCATTCCAGCGTTGTCGCCCCCTCGCCCCAATAATTGTCGGCGAGTTTTTCCTTGGAGGTGAATACGGCATAAAGCACGTAGAAGAAAACCAGTGTGGACAGACCTGATACGACAGAACCGACGGAAGACACAAAATTCCATCCGGCGAAGGCGTCCGCGTAATCCGGGTAGCGGCGCGGCATACCCGCCAGCCCCAGGAAATGCTGCGGGAAGAAGGTGAGATTCACGCCAATGAAGAAGGTCCAGAAATGCACCTTGCCCCAGAATTCCGGGTATTGATGCCCGCTCATCTTGCCGATCCAGAAATAGAACCCGGCAAAGATCGCAAACGCCGCCCCCATCGAGAGCACGTAGTGGAAATGCGCGATCAGGAAGTAATCGTTGTGCAGTTCCTGGTCCAACCCGGCATTGGCCAGCACCACGCCCGTGGCCCCGCCGATCACGAACAGAAAGATAAAGCCAATCGCCCAAAGCATCGGCGTTTTGAACTCGATGGAACCGCCCCACATCGTGGCAATCCACGAGAACACCTTAATGCCCGTGGGCACCGCGATCACCAGCGTCGCCACCTCGAAATAAATCTTGGAATCCGTGGAAATGGCCGAGACGAACATATGGTGCGCCCAGACCACGAACCCCACGAAGCCGATGATCACCATGGCGTAGGCCATGCCGAGATAGCCGAAAATCGGCTTCTTGGAGAAGGTGGACACCACATGGCTGATAATGCCGAAGGCCGGCAGGATCATGATGTACACTTCCGGGTGGCCGAAAAACCAGAACAGATGCTGGAACAGCACCGGATCGCCGCCGCCTGAGGGCTCGAAGAACGAGGTGCCAAAATTCCGGTCCATGATGAGCATGGTCACCGCCCCCGCCAGCACCGGGATGGCCAGCAGCAGCAGAAACGCCGTCACCAAAATCGCCCAGCAGAACAGCGGCATCTTGTGCATGGTCATGCCAGGGGCCCGCATGTTCAGAATCGTGGCGATGAAATTAATCGCCCCCAGCAGCGAGGAAATACCCGCCAGATGCAGCGAGAACAGCGAAAAATCCGTCGCCACGCCAGGGGAATATTGGGCATTGTCCAGCGGTGGATACAGGGTCCACCCCGCTCCGGTGCCAGAGTCAAGGAACAGCCCCAGCAACACAAAGATAAAGCCGCAGGCCAGAAACCAGAAGCTCATGTTGTTCAGGCGCGGAAAGGCCATATCCGGCGCGCCGATCATCATCGGCACAAACCAGTTGCCCATCCCGCCGATCAGCGCCGGCATCACGAACCAGAAGATCATGATCAGCCCGTGGGCGGTAATAATCGCGTTCCAGGTATCGCCATTGGTGATGATGTCGTTATGCGGATACATCAGCTGCTGGCGCATGATCATCGAGAGCACGCCGCCGAAGCAGCCGCCAATGAACGCCATGGTGATGTAGAGCGTGCCGATGTCCTTATGGTTTGTGCTCATCAGCCATCGGGCAACGAAGCTCTTTTTATGATGACCATGGGCAAGCAAGGCATGATCGTCAGCGGTAATGGACATGCGTGAAGGCTCCTTAGCGCGTGGCGTCGGCCAATTGGTTGCGGGGCATGGGCGAGGAAAGCGGCTGGCTCACGGTATTCTCGGTGTAA